>CAIYFP010000173.1 GCA_903925515.1 uncultured Verrucomicrobiota bacterium | reverse complement strand
GGGAGTCCTTTTTCCTTACAACGGCTTTGTAGGTCACGGAGAGGCCCGCGAGGCGGAGCATGGGGAGGTCGTTGGCGCCGTCGCCGACGACGATGGCGTGGTGGGTGGGGCAGCCGAGGTCCTGGCAGGCGGTGATGACGCGAGCGGCCTTGGCGGTGCCATCGACGATGTCGCCGAGGACGCGGCCGGTGAGGCGGCCGTGATGGATTTCGAGGGTATTGGAGAGGGTGTGGTCGAGCCCGAGGCGAGCCTTGAGGCGGTCGGTGAAGTAGGTGAAGCCGCCGGAGACAAGGAGCGTGGTCCAGCCTGCGGCGCGCGCGGCGGCAAGGAGGATTTCGGCGCCGGGGGAGAGGCGGAGGCGTTCGTCATGGACTTTGGCGAGGGATTCAACGGGGAGGCCTTCGAGGAGCGCGACGCGGGCGCGGAGGGAGGCTGGGAAGTCAAGTTCGCCGCGCATGGCGGCGGCGGTGATTTGGGCGACGCGGGGTTTGAGGCCGGCCATGTCGGCGATTTCGTCGATGCACTCGATGGTGATGAGGGTGGAGTCCATGTCCATGGCGAGGAGCTTGAAGTCCTTGCGTTGCATGGGCGGGTGAATTGGGAAGGCATCCAAGCCGAGGGCTTGGGCGGCGTCGATGGGGGAGGGGGTGGCGTCCGGGGGTGACGGGGAGGGAAGCTGGACGTGAAGGACGCCGTGGTCCCGGTGGAGGACGGAGGCGAGGGGATGGCTGACGAGCCATGCGTCGAGGGCGGGGTTTGGGCCGAGGACGGCGAGGGAGTTCATTTGAAAGAAGAAGGGCGCCCGCCATGGAGGACGGGCGCCCTGTGGATGGCGTGGGGTTGGGGTGGAGGGGCGGGGCTAGGAGCAGCCGAGGCTTTCGCCGCAGTTGAGGCACTTGTAGCAGGCGCCGTTGCGGACGGCGATGTGGCCGCAGTTGGGGCAACTGGGGGCATCGGACTGGCCGGAGATCATGTGGGTGAGGACATGGGCTGAGGAGTGAGGACGGGGCGCGGAGGGGGCAGCGGCGGCGGGTTTGGGGCTGGGGTAGGCAGTTGGGGCCTCGGCCATGGCGAGCTCAGGCACGGGCCGGTTCACTTTTTTTTTGAGTTCCTCGGCGAGGCCGGGGATGGGGAGCTCGGCTTGGGAGCCGGCGGGGCTGTTGGACTCGCGATAGCCTTGGATGAACTGGGTGGCCATCCAGCGGAACACGTAGTCGATGATGGAGGAGGCGTTGCGGACGTCCGGGTTGCGGGTGTAGCCGGAGGGCTCGAAGCGTTGATGGGCGAACTTTTTGACGAGGGACTCCAGGGGGACGCCGTATTGGAGGGCCATGGAGGTGAGGGCGCCGATGGTGTCCATGAGGCCGCCGATGGTGCTGCCCTCCTTGGCCATGGTGACGAAGAGTTCGCCGGGGCGACCGTCCTCGAACAGGCCGACGGTCATGTAGCCCTCGTGTCCGGCGATCTCGAACTTGTGGTTGAGGGCCATGCGGGTGTCGGGGAGGCGACGGCGGAGTGGGAGGCCGACCTGCTGGCGGAGGGAAGCGACCTCGGAGTCGAGCTGGGCGATGCGGCCTTCGAGGGAGGCGACCTGCTCGTTGGGGGCGGAGGCCTTGTCGCCGCCTTCGGAGGTTTTCTTGGTGTTGAGGGGCTGGGAGCGCTTGGAGCCATCGCGGTAGATGGCGACGCACTTGAGGCCCATGCGCCATGCCTGGACGTAGGCGTCGCGGATGTCCTTGGTGGTGGCCTCGTTGGGGAGGTTGACGGTCTTGGAGATGGCGCCGGAGATGAAGGGCTGGGCGGCGGCCATCATGCCGAGGTGGGCCATGTAGTGGATGCTGCGCTGGCCACGGAAGGGCTTGAAGGCGCAGTCGAAGACGTCGATGTGTCCCGGCTTGAGGCCGGAGGCGGCGGTGTCTCCGGCCTTGGCACGGCCATCCTTGACGGCGGCGTCGTCGGCGGAGAGGACGACGTCCTCGATGGTGTCGTAGCGTTCGATGTGGGCGATGATGCCCTCGATGGCGGCGTTGCTGTAGCCGAGGCGGCGGAGGGCCTCCGGGACGGTGCGGTTGACGATCTTGAGCATGCCACCGCCGGCGAGGAGCTTGTATTTGACGAGGGCGATGTCGGGTTCGACGCCGGTGGTGTCGCAGTCCATGAGGAATGCGATGGTGCCGGTGGGGGCGAGGACGGTAACCTGGGCGTTGCGGTAACCGACCTGCTTGCCGCGGGCGAGGGCGCGGTCCCAGCAACGGCGGGCCTCGTCCTTGAGGTAGGCGAAGTCGGAGCTGGGCTGGATGTCCTCGACGGCGTTCCTGTGGAGCTGGATGACGCCGAGGGTGGAGTCGGTGTTGGAGGGCTGGAGGGGCTTGCTGATGCCGGAGCAGCGGGCGTCGGCTTGGCCGGGGAAGGCGCCCATGATGGCGGACATCTCGGCGCTCTGCTCGTAGGCATGGCCGGTCATGATGGCGGTGATGGCTCCGGCGAGGGCGCGGCCCTCGTTGGAGTCGTAGGAGAGGCCATAGCTCATGATGAGGGAGCCGAGGTTGGCGTAGCCAAGGCCGAGGGTGCGGAAGATGTGGGAGTTTTCGGCGATGGCCTTGGTGGGGTAGCAGGCGTTATCGACGAGGATTTCCTGGGCGGTGATGTAGATGCGAACGGCGGCCTTGAAGCGTTCGATGTCGAAGGTGCCGTCCTCGCGCTTGAACTTCATGAGGTTCAGGGAGGCGAGGTTGCAGGCGGTGTCGTTGAGGAAGACGTATTCGGAGCAGGGGTTGGTGGAGTGGATGGGCTCGGACCCCTTGCAGGTGTGCCATTTTTGGATGGCGCCATCGTATTGGAGGCCGGGATCGCCGCAGACCCATGTGCCCTCGGCGATGAGGTCGAGGAGCTTGGAGGCGTCCTTTTTGTCGAGGGGCTTGCCGGTGGTGACGGAGCGGGTCCACCACTCCTTGCCCTCGACGGCGGCCTGCATGAATTCGTCGGAGACGCGGACGGAGAGATTTTCGTTTTGGTACATGACGGAGCCGTAGGCCTCGCCGTTGAAGGAGCCGTCATAGCCCTGCTCGATGAGGGCCCATGCCTTCTTTTCCTCGCGCATCTTGGCGGAGATGAAGTCCTCGATGTCGCCATGCCAGTCGCGGAGGGTGTTCATCTTGGCGGCGCGGCGGGTCTTGCCGCCGGACTTCACGACGTTGGCGACTTGGTCATAGACCTTGAGGAAGGACATGGGGCCGGAGGGGCGGCCGCCGCCAGAGAGCTTTTCGCGGGAGGAGCGGATGGGGGAGAGGTCGGTGCCGGTGCCGGATCCGAACTTGAAGAGCATGGCCTCGGAGTAGGCGAGGGACATGATGCTTTCCATGTTGTCATCGACGCGTTGGATGAAGCAGGCGGAGCACTGGGGATACTCGTATTGGGTTGGGGCGCGCTCGGCCTCGCCGAGGGTGCGGTTGTAGTACCAGTTGCCGCGGCCGGAGTTCTTGCCGACGCCGTACTGGTGGAAGAGGCCGACGTTGAACCAGACGGGGGAATTGAAGGCGCCGTACTGGTTGATGCAGAGCCATGTGAGTTCCTCGTAGAAGACCTCGCCATCGGCCTTGGAGAAGTAGCCGTCCTTGATGCCCCAGTCGGCGATGGTGCGGGTGACGCGATGGATGAGTTGGCGGACGGACTGCTCGCGCTCGGGCTTGGCTGGGTCGCCGTAGAAGTACTTGGAGCAGACGACCTTGGTGGCGAGCTGGGACCATGAGCGGGGGACCTCGACGCCCTCCTGCTTGAAGATGACCTTGCCGGAGTCGTCGGTGATCTCGGCGGTGCGGCGTTCCCAGTCGATTTGGTCGAAGGGGTGGGTACCGGGGGCGGAGAAGACGCGTGGAATGGGGAGGCCCTTGGTTTTTGGGGAGGGGATCTTGGAGGAGGGGGCCTTGCTGGGCTTGATGCGGGGGGCGGGAGGAGTTTTCACGGACCGGGAGCGGATGGGGCTGGAGGCTTGGGAACCGGTGCGAAGACGGGCAGTGCCGACGGTGGTGGCGGCGGGGTCGATGGAATCACGGGCGTCGATCATGGGTGGAACGGGTTGGGGATTGGGGATGAAAGGTTGGGTAATGGACTCAAAAGGATGTGCCACGGGTGGAATGAAGCGACGCACGGAGAGGCGGCGGGGTGCCGGGCCGAGGTCGTGTCAACCCACAGGGCGGGCGCATTTCTAAATAGTTTTCAACGACGGACTTGGAGCACTCTGACCCGGGAACAAGCTGGGCACCTCACCCAACCTGTTGTGGACGGGCAACGACCGTACCACCATAAGTTGTGGCCTCAAGATGTTTTTGTGGGGGTGGAGCGATTGTGTGAAAGGCTTGTAAAACGGGGGTTTTTTGAGGCGGCGAGGTGCGGGAAGCGCCAGGGATGCAACGATTGGGAAACGGTGGTGAAGGGGGTGGGCATTGGCCGTGAATGGCACCCCAAATCCCCGCGTAGGGAGCAAGGAATCTCTCGATCCCCAAGCGGATGGGTTGGGGCAGGCTGCGTGCCAACGCTCCATCGTGGCGGACGGGCATGAACCCCGGCTCGGGCATCCCTGAGACTGCATTCTTCGCGTCATGGCGGCCTGGCGTGAGGCGAGAACCGGGTCCTCAAAAACGGCTTACGCGAGGGCCCGTGGGCACGGCGTGGCCTTGGGCATGGGAGCAAGCCGTGGCGGGGCTGCACGGTGGGCTTGTGCGGGACTTCAGGGATTGGCAGCGGGGGGGCCGAGTTGGGCATGGGCGAGTTCCAAGAGCAAGGCCTCGAGCCTGGACCAATAGGCATTGTCCGGGGGATTGGGGCGGCTGGCGCGAAGGGCCTCGATGGAACGTTCGATCTCGTCGCGTCGGGCCCGTTGCGCGGGGGTGAGGCGCGTGGAGTCGGGGCCGGGGACAAGGAGGGTTTGGTGGGCGCGAAGGCCGTCGGTGGCGGCGGCGTTGGCGGCCTTCTTGGTGGCGCGGACGCCCTTGAACCATTCGGCGGGCGTGCCGCGGCCGTCGGTGTTGTCGTCGAGGAGTGGGTGCTCGGTGGCGAGGCGGGAGTCGGCCTTGTAGGACTCGGCGGTCTTGGTGGCTGCGGCGAGGAAGGCCTCGAGGAGAGTGGTGTCGCCGTCTTGGTCGAGGTC
The DNA here is from genome assembly GCA_903925515.1 of uncultured Verrucomicrobiota bacterium. Classification (GTDB taxonomy): domain Bacteria; phylum Verrucomicrobiota; class Verrucomicrobiia; order Limisphaerales; family UBA9464; genus UBA6176. The sequence goes on along the minus strand of CAIYFP010000173.1, from coordinate 3,548 downwards.
GGCGGCGTCCTGGTCGAGGATGTCGGCGAGGTGATCGCCGAGGCGGGTGGCATTGAGTTCGCTGCCTGAGCGCGTGGCGGTGAGGACGACGCGATTGGAGCGAGCGAGGGCGTTGATGAAGGGGGCGGAGGCGGAGGCGAGGTTGAGGATGGCGGTGGGGCGGGTGATGGGGGCGAGGGCGAGTTGGAGGTTGGTGGCGGTGAGGTCGGGGCCGCGGAGGTTGAAGCGTGCGTCGCGTCCGTCATGCGTGCCGTGCCCGATGAGGACGAGGACGAGCGGATTGGGGGATTGGGACGGGATGGAGGCGAGGGTGGACTTGAGGGATTCGAGATCGTTGGTTTGGGCGGGGTCGAGGCCGAGGGTGACGGCGGGGGAATGGGTACGTTCGGCGAGGCGGTTCCATGCGGCGGCTTGCCGGGTGAAGTTGGTGGCGAACTGGGGTTCGCCGGGGGCGCCGACGACGATGACGAAGCGTGCGGGATCGGGCGGGGCCGAGGGTGATTGTGCGGCTGGTGCGGCGTCGTCCGCGATGGCACGGAGGCAGGCGAGGCCAAGTGCGGCCAATGCGGACGCGAGACGAGGCATGGGATGTGGGAATGTCATGGGAGGCCCTTGGTGCGGCGGAGCCCCCATTCGGCGACGAGCGCGCCGAGGGCGAGGGCGAAGAGCCATGGGGTATGCCAGAGGGGCTCGGTGACGGTTTCCATGACGGGTGCGGGCTTGAGGGGAAGCTGGGCGGCGAGGTCGTCGAGTTGGTCGGGGTTGACCGTGCGGCCGCCGGTACGCCGGGCGATCTCGTCGAGGAGGGGGCGGTTGGGGGCGAGCGATGCGAACTCGTCGGCGGCGAGGTCGGAGGCCCAGCCGGTGGTGGCGAAGCCATTGGGGGCGCCGAGGGCGTTGGTGACGGTGGCGGTGGCCTTGAACCCGGCGGTGAGGCGTGGGATGAAGCTGGCCTCGTAAAGGCCGGGTTCTTGCGAGGAAGGCTCGGCGTTGATTCGGATGGGGAGGACGGGGGAGGGCGCGGTCGTGGTGGCTGCGTTGGTGCCCGAGGATGGGGCAGGGGGCGCGGACTGGAACAAGACGGGTTCGATGGCGAGGGCGACGGAGGCGTTGTCGAGGGGCTGGAAGCGTTCGTCGCGGGCGCGGACGAGGATGCGGACGGCTCCGTTGGGATCGCCGGGGATGGGTTCTGCGGCGACCTCGACACGGTCCGGGGTGTCGGTGACGAGCCAACGGGCGAGCTGGCGCCATTGCTTGTCCATGTCGGCGTGGTGATTGGTATCCTTGAGGCCCCAGCGCCAGAGGTCGCCTAGCATGAGCGCGGCGGCGCGGCCCTTGCCGAAGCGTTGGGTGACGAGGGCGGGGGATTCGGTGCCGGAGGCGTCCGTGACGGTGGCGATGACGGTGGCGGCGGCCTTGCTGGAGCGGACGCGATTGAAGACCTCGAAGGGTGGCATGGCTTCGAGGCGTGCGCGTTCGTCGGGGAGGTTGTCGCGGAGGCGAGCCCATGGCTGGAGGAGGCCGTCGCGCGTGAGCTGGAGGCGGAGCGGGCCGGGCGTAGTGGCTGCGGGATCGCGTGGGCCGTCGAGGTGGACGGGGAGGACGTCGCCGATGGGAGTGCGGGCGTATTCTCCGTCCTGGAAGCATTCCATGCCGCCGAGCATGAGCAGGCCGCCGCCACGTTCGGAGACGAACTTCTGGAGGAGGGTGGCGGGGGCGGGCGAGAAGAACGCGGCCTCGATGTCGTCGAGGATGACGGCGTGGTAGGCGAAGAGTTCCTCGGGGGTGCGCGGGAAGCCGCCGGCGAGCTCGGTGGCGTCGCGGGTGTTGAGGCGGGTGAGGACGGGTTGGTCGTAGCGCTCGGTGGTTTCGCGGGATTGGTCGCCGAAGCCGCGGAAGAGGGGGTTGCCCGATTCGCCGGCGCGGCCGCGGAAGTCGAACTTGGGCTCGCGACGGGCGATGCGGATGAGTGCGGCAAGCTGGAGCTGGTCGTCTTGCTGGAGGGCGCGGTTGAGGAACTTGAACTCCCAGTTGGGTCGTCCGGAGACGTAGAGGATGCGGTACGGGCCGCGTCCGCGGTCGATGGCGAGGACGCGGGCATTGTTGGCGAGGGTGGCCTCGGCGGTGTTGGTGGCGTTGGCTCCGCGGCGGACCTCGTCCTCGGGGCCGACATGGAGCTGGACGAAAGAGATGCCGGAGCCGTCGGGCTTGAACTGGAGCCGGCCCGACGCGGGGGCGTTGTTGGCCGCGGGCGGGAGGTTGGTGTCGGCGAGGACGCGTCCGTTGCGGTCGAGGATCCGGGCGCGGATGGGCGCGTTGCCGAGGCCTGTGGCAGACGCGTCAAAGGTGACGGAGGCCGGGGCGTCCTCGAAGGCGGAGACGGCGACGGCGGAACGGCGAATGGCGACGTCGCGGAGGTTGGCGTCGGAACCGATGACGACGGGATAGACGGGGGGCAGGCCGTCTAGGGGCGGGAGCGGGCCCTTGAGGTCGGTGGCATTGCCGTCGGTGAAGAGGAGGACGCCTGCGAGGGGACGGTTTTGGAATCGTTCGCGAAGGCCGACGAGGCTTGAGACGATGGCGGAGGCGTTGCCGGAGAAGTCGAGCTCGCCGAAGTCGCGAACGGGGCGGAGGCGCGAATCGAAGGCGAGGCGGCGGAGCTGGAAGTTTTCGTCGAGGGCGCGGAGCCATGGGGAGCGTGCGGGGTCGAGGGCGTCGCGCAGGACGTCGCCGCGGGAGCGAGGGTTGCCGGGGTCATGGATGGAGAGGCCGGCGCTGTTGTCGGCGACGAGGGCGAGGAGGTTGGCTCCGGGCTTGCTGCGTTCGCGGGCGAGGAGGGGCTCAAGGAGGCAGAGAGCGAGGGCGACGATGGCGGTGGCCTTGAGCGATGCGAGGAGGAGGCGTCGGGAGAGGGGACCGCCGGTGCGATAGGACCATGCGAGGAGGGCGATCGTGACGGCGATGAACGCCGCGACGGCCGGCCACCACGAGAGGCCCGGGAGGATGACGGTGGCTAGGATCATTTTTCGCGGCCCAATTGCTCGTAGTAGCGGCGGACCATTTCCGAATAGCGGCCCGGGACGGGGTCGCGGTCGAGGGGGACGAGGGGGTTGTCGGCGGCGCGTCGCGCGAGTTCCTCGCGGATTTGGTCTCGCACCTCGACGAGGGGCTTCACGACCTGGAGCTGCACTTGGGTCCAGTCGGGCTTTTGCTTGCCGCGCGTGTACTCGATGCGGACGCGGCGGGCTTCGTCGCGGGCATTGGCGACTTGGGCGCGGAGGGCGGGAGAATCCAGGAGCTCCTCGGCCTCGCGAAGTTGGTCGGACCACTGGGAGAACTCGGCGCCGGTGAGGGGTGCCGCGCCGCCATTGGAATTGGCCGGGGAATTGGAGGCGCGTCGGGGTCCTTGCTGGCGTGCTGCCGGATTGGGCTGGCCTTGGGGATTGGGCTGGACTTGGGGGTTGGGCTGGCCTTGGGGATTGGGCTGGCCTTGGGGATTGGGCTGGCCTTGGGGATTGGGCTGGCCTTGGGGATTGGGTTGGCCTTGG
>CAIYFP010000172.1 GCA_903925515.1 uncultured Verrucomicrobiota bacterium | reverse complement strand
CGTCGGGATGCGGTTTCGCTCGGACAGGTCGCGTGCGCGTCGCCGCATGGCCTCGGGGGAACGATGGAGGGAATGGCGGGGGGCATGGAGGGCGCAGCGGGCGCCGCCCATGCCGGAGACGAGACCGGTGGCGACCTCGCCGACGGCCATCGGGGCGTCCTCGTGCTCGCAGATGATCCGGCCTGGGGCATCGCCGGAGAGCTTTCGCGCCGTATGGAACAGGGACTCCACCTGTTCGAAGGCGGCGCGCGCGGTGTCGGGTTGGGGGACGTCGCCGACGGCGACGAAGCTGCGGCGGGGGTAGGCCTCGCGGTCGGCGCGGTAGATGCGCGCGCGGGCGCGCGGGTTGACGACGACGGAGGCGGAGGTGTTCTCGAACTCGAGGAACACCTTGGAGAGGCGGGTCTCGAGCGGGTCAAGGACCCGCGCGGAAAGGTGGGCGGCGGAGTCGGAGGAGTCGGTGTCGAGGACAAGATAATGCCGGTTGAGGAACATCGAGCAGGAGGTGATGACCCCATGGCCGGGCTGGAGGACGAGGGCGTCGATGTTGCGTCGGGACTGGAGGGCGTTGAGGAGGTCCTTGCCGTAGTTGCGGTTGAGGATGGTGAACAACTGGTCGCGCGTGACCGGCGTCCCGAACTCGTACACGCAGAACTGGGGCGGGAACTCCACCGTGCCATCCGAGTTGAGGGAGTACCCGCGCGGCAGCAGCAGCTCCCGGGCGCCGAGCGACGCATGGATCTCGTCCGCCGTGCAACGGTCGGCCGGGTCGCAAGCCACAAGGCGCCCGATGCCGACGCCTGGCACCATGCATGCGGCGAGCAGGGGCTCGAGTTGATAGGATGGGATGAGGGATCGGCCGCGGAGCTCGAGATGGCAATGGTCCGACTCGAACCGGACCTCGGCGGCGGGGTTGACGGCGATGCCGAGGCGGCAGATGCGGCTGCGCGCGGCAAAAAGGGCGGAGGCACCATGGTCGATGCGTCGGCGGAATGTTTCCGGCATGGAGAAACGCGCCGTGCACTGGAAGACGCCCGGGGACTCGAACCGGATGTTCTCGATGATGCCGTCGGGCGTGTGCGGGGTGAAGTAGTGCATGTGGAGGCGCGTGTGGGGGAACGCTGTCCGTTTCGGGTTAAAGGGCAAGGGGGGAGGAGTGAGGGGGGAGCGGGGAGCGGGGAGCGGGGAGCGAGGTGTGGGATGGCCCCGCGCCCCGCTTCCCGCGCCCCGCACCTCGCACCTCGCACCTCGCACCTCGCACCTCTTTGCATTGGGGGCGAATGGTGGTCTTGTGCGGGGCTGATGGACATGGCACGGGCGAGGATGAAGACGACGGGGATCGAGGGGATACGGGCGAGGGTGGGGCCGGCGCGGGAGCGTTTGCTGGCGCATCCGTTGTATCGGCGGCTGGGGACGTTGGAGGACGTGGTGTGCTTCATGGAGCATCACGTGTTCGCCGTTTGGGACTTCATGTCGTTGCTCAAGAGGCTGCAACGGGAGCTGACGTGCGTGGGGGTTCCGTGGGTTCCCACGGGGGACCCGGAGGTGCGGCACCTCGTGAACGAGATCGTCGCGGGTGAGGAATCCGACGTGGACGGCGCGGGCCGGAGGACGAGCCATTTCGAGTGGTATGTGCGGGCGATGGCCGAGGCTGGGGCGGACCCTGGGCCGGTGATGTTGGCGGTGGGGACGGTTCGGGGCGGGGAGTCGGTGGCGAGGGCGCTGGGGGCGTGCGGAGCCCCGGCGGCGGCGCGCGAGTTCTCGTTGGGGACGTTCCGGGTGGCCGAGCAAGGCGGGGTGCACGAGGTGGCGTCGGCGTTCACGTATGGGCGGGAGGACCTGATCCCGGACCTGTTCCATGGGTTGATCGAGCGGCTGAGCCGGGAGCATCCGGGCCGGCTGGAGCGGTTCCGGACCTACTTGCAGCGGCACATCGACGTGGACGGGGGCGAGCATGGGGGGCTGGCGTTGCGGATGGTGGAGGCGTTGTGCGGTGAAGACGAGGTGTGCTGGGACGAGGCGGGGGCGGCGGCTGTGGCGGCGATCGAGGCGCGGCTGCGGCTGTGGGACGGCATCTGCGCGAGGCTGGCCGGCGGAAGGCGAGGCGAAGCGGGCGCGATGGCGCAAGTCCGTGCCATGGGTTGAGGGGCCGGGCGTGGAGCAGCTTTCCCGCTCCGTGCCCCCCGGCTTCGCCGCGGGAAGCGGGGGGTGGGAAACGAGGTTCCGCATTCGGGCGGGTGATTTGGTGGGCTGGCTTCGTGCCAAGGCGCAGTCTTCGGGGTTGGCGGCTTTGCGTTGGGAAAAGCGCCGATGCATGCACCACGGGACCGGCACGTTGGGAGGCAGCGTGCGCGGGGCGATGAAGCGGGGTCGAGGCTCGACGCGGGCGTTGGGATGGGCAGTCTCGGGGGACTTCCATGAGTGAGCGTGAGCGTGGCGTGTGGCGGGGCATTGGCCTTGCGTTGGGCGTGGCGTGGGCAACGGGCCTTTCCGTGGGGATGGCGGAGGTGCCGCGGCACCCAAGGTTTGGCTTTCCCGTGTACACCAACCAGCCGGCGGGAAAGCAACTGGCTGGACAGCACGTGCCCGCGTTGACGCCCGCGCTGTCGCCCGCGGACGCGCAAAGGAAGTTTAGCCTGCCGCCCGGGTTCGAGATCCGGTTGTTTGCGTCGGAGCCGGAGGTGGTGAACCCGGTGGCGATGTCCTGGGACGAGCGGGGGCGGTTGTGGGTTGTCGAGTTGTACGAGTACCCGCTGGGGGCGCGCCCCGGGGAGAAGGGGCGGGACCGGGTCAAGATCCTCGAGGACGTGGACGGCGACGGGCGTGCCGACACGGTGAAGGTCTTCCTGGACGGGTTGAGCCTTGCGACGGCGGTGTTGCCCGGGAACGGCGGCGTGTTCGTGGGTCAGGCCCCGCATCTTTACTGGGTGGAGGACACGGACGGCGACGACGTGGCGGACCGGAGGACGGTGGTGCAGACGGGGTTCGGGATGGAGGACCGGCACGAGTTGTTGAACGGGTTCACGTGGGGCCCGGACGGCCTGATGTACATGACGCACGGGGTGTTCACGGTGACGAAGGCGGTGAACCCCGGGCAACCCGGCGACCCCGTGGTGTTGACTGCGGGCGTGGCGCGGTATCGGCCGGGGGAACGTCGTCTGGAGGTGTTTGCGGAGGGGACGTCGAACCCGTGGGGCGTGGACTTCGACGCGCGAGGCAACGCGTTCGTGAGCGCGTGCGTGATTGATCACCTGTTCCATCTGGCGCCGGGCGGGGTGTATGTGCGGCAGGCGGGGCAGCCGCCGTACCCGTATGCGTACGGGTTGATGCCAAGCATCGTGGACCACAAGCACCACATGGCGGCGTACGCGGGCATTTGTGTCTATCAAGGCGACCAGTTCCCGGCGGAGTACCGGGGGATGACGTTGCAGGGGAACATCCATGACAACGCGGTGCATCAGGACCGGCTGGAGCCGCGGGGCAGCACGTTCGGGGCGTCGTTCGTGCGGGACTTCATCCGTGCCAACGACGGCTGGTTCATGCCGGTCTCGACGCAGGTTGGGCCGGACGGCGCGGTGTGGGTGATGGACTGGTACGACCGCTATCCGTGCTACCAGAACGCGAACGCGGACCCGGCGGGCGTGGACCGCGAGCTCGGGCGCATCTGGCGCGTGGTGTGGACGGGAGACCAGCCCGGCAAGGCGGTGGCGTCGCGCCCGGCCAACCTCGACCTTGGCAAGGCCACGACGGCCTCGTTGGTGGGGACGTTGTCGCATCCGAACGTGTGGCAACGGCGCATGGCGCAGCGGGTGCTGGGCGGGAGAAGGGACGTGGCGTCGCAAAGGGAGGCGTTGAGGCGTCTCGTGCGCGAGGGCGCGACCGAGGACGCCCGGTTGTCCGGGTTGTGGACGTTGCATTCGACGGGGCAATCGGGGGACGCCGTGCTGGACGAGGCGGCGCGCTCGGGGACGGCGTCGGTTCGGGCATGGGCGGCGCGCCTCACGGGCGAACGAGGCGACGCGACGGAGGCGACCTGGGCGCGGCTGGAGCGGTTGGCCGGGGATGAGGACGCGACGGTGCAGGCGTCGGTGGCGACGGCAGTGCGGTTGTTCACGAGCGGTTCGTTGACGGTCAACACGCCGGCGCGGCATGCCCATGGGGAGACGGGCGCGGGGTTGGCGCGGGTCGTGGACGCGCTGGTGACGACGGCGCGCGCCACGAAGGATCGAGACCTGCCCTTCCTGCTTTGGATGGCGGTGGAGCCGTTGGTGGCGTTGGAGCGCGACGCGGTGCTGGAATGGCTTTTGGAGAAGGGGGGCGCGGCGATGCCGTTGTCGGGTGAGCTGGCGTACAAGGCGATGCGGCGCTGGTGCGACGCGGGGGATGCGGCGTGGTTGGGCCGGGTGGTTGCCATGGCGGGCAAGGCGGGGGGCGACTGGCCGCTGCTGCCGCGCGTCCTGCAAGGGTTGGTGGAGGGCCAGCGCGGCCGGGCCATGACGCCGCCCCCGGAGGCGCAGGCGGTGGTGCAGGGGTGGTTGTCCAACCCCAACCGCGAGGTGGCGTCGAGGGCGCAGCAGTTGGGCGCGGCATGGGGCGACGCGGCGGCGTTGAAGGCGTCGTTGGAACGGATGGGGGACGGTCGGGCGACGGAGGAGGAACGGAAGGCGGCGATCCGTTCGGCGCGCGGGACGCGAAGCGACGAGGTGCGCCGGGCGTTGATGGCGTTGGCGCGCGAGGCGGGTCCGGACGGGGTGCGGGTGGAGGCGGTGCGCGCGCTGGGCGAGGTGGGGGTGGAGCAGACGGGGGCTCAGTTGATGGAGGGCTGGGGCACGATGACCCCGGCCGTGCGGCGCGCGGTGGCGGAGCTGGGCACGACGCGCTGGCCATGGCGCTGGGCGTTGATGGGCGCGATCGAGAAGGGAAGCATCAAGCGCGGCGACCTGCCGCCCACGGTGGTGCGGACGTTGGTGACCTCGAAGGAGCAATCGGAGCGGGTGAAGGCGGAGCAGTTGTTCGGGCGTGTTCAGGCGACGAGCGCGGAGAAGCTCAAGGTGATCGGGGAGAAGCGCCGCGTGGTGGTGCAGGGCGAGGTGGACCTGAAGGCGGGGCGCGAGGTGGCGCGGAAGTCCTGCCTGATTTGCCACAAGCTGCACGGCGAGGGGGCGGAGGTGGGGCCGGACCTGACGGGCGTGGGAAGAAGCTCGCTGGACGCGCTCCTGCACAACGTGATCCACCCGAACGAGATCATCGGGCAAGGGTACGAGAACGTCGTGGTGGAGATGCGGGACGGGCGGACGGTGTCGGGTCGGATGGTGGAGAACGGGGCGGCCCGGGTGCGGCTGTTGATGGCGGGCGGCATGGAGGAGGTTTTGGCGAAGGCGGACGTGAAGTCGCTGGTGGCGACGGAGAACTCGGTGATGCCGGAGGGGCTGGAGCAGATGCCGGACGCGGACTTCCGGAACCTGATCTGGTTCATCCTCGCGCCGCCGGAGGACGGCAAGCCGCTGGACGAGGGGCGTCGGCGCGAGCTGATGGGCGGGGCGGGCGATTCCGCGGCGCTGGCGCCCGGCGACGACGGCGAGAGCGTGGCGTTGTGGGCACCGGGATGGCGCGTCGATGCGCCGGACTTTGGCGGGAGCCCGTCGCGGCTGCCGTCATGGGAGGGGCAGGCGAACGTCCTGGTGACGCATCCCCGCGGGCCGGGACGTCCCGCGGCGTTGCAGGGTCGGGTGCTCGTGCCGTCCGGAGGCGGCGAGCTGCGGTTCAAGGCGGGCGCGGCGACCGGGGACGAATGGGAGCTGGTGGTGCGTGTGGCGGGGGAGGTTGTGCGTCGCGAGGGGGTGTCGGGGCGTGCGGGAGCATGGCGCGAGGTTCGCGTGGACCTTGGGAGACATGCCGGACGCGAGGTGGAGGTGGTGCTGGAGAACGGCGTCGCGGGTGCGAACGGCGCGTTCGGGCGTTGGACGCTGCCGGTCGTCAGGCCGGTGGGCGTGGCCGGGAGGTGGGGGGCAATGGGGTCACGTCTAAACTATTGACAATTCGGTCGGCGCGGATGGTTGGCGTCGGGCTCCTCGGGGGTGGATTCTCCCCAACGCCGCGGTTGCCAACCGGACGCCAACCGAGCGGCATGGGTCATAAAGGCGGTTGCATGGGACCCGGTCGCTCGCCCATGCGTGGATGCGGAGAGCTCGACAAACCAACGAGCGAGGTTTCGCTTCGCTGAGTCGGGGGCGGGTAGCCCGGGGGAAGCCGGAGCGGCCCGACGGCGGGTCCGGACACGGGACAAGTCCTTGCACGAAGGACCCGGAGCCGTGCATGAGCCCACGTCAACTGCGGTCACTTCAACAAATGTCAATTGTTTAGATGTGACCCCATTGCGGTTCCTCCTTGGCCCGCGACGGGGAGGGGAGGTAAGCAAGGCAACCAATGCGAGGGGTGCGGATTCCGGACATCGTGGCGGCGGCGAGCCTTGGGCTGCGGGCGTTGTCGGCGACGACCCCGCTGACGATGAGTCACGGCATCCGGACGTTCGACCCGTGGGATGGGATGCCGTACTTCGCGG
>CAIYFP010000171.1 GCA_903925515.1 uncultured Verrucomicrobiota bacterium | reverse complement strand
GTTGGGAGGGAAGTGATGGCGAAGCAGATGCTTGCGCCAGCCGAGGAGTGAGCGAGGCGCGGGCCGGTGCGAGGCCCGTAACGAGCGAACGACGAAGGATTTGCGCAAGCAGATCGAGCAAGCACGACTGATCCAACTGAATCGTTCCGGCTTAGCCTGAATCCAGCGCGCGTCCTCGCCCGCCCTGCATCGCCGCCCGCGGCGCATTGGCCGCAAGATGCGGTTCCGTCGAAACGCGGTATCCTCTCCCCGCATGGCGTCCAGCATTCGCGGCGGAGGACCGGTTTCCCTCGGGTTCGACCTTCCGCGCACGGCGGTTGAGGAAACAATCAAGGGAAGACCCCGCACGAATGGGGACGTCGGCCGGCCGCGCCCGGTCCAACAACCGGCGGAGGACCCGCTTCTCCACGTCTCCAAGCCCAAGCCCGCCCGGGAGTCGTTCGCGTTCCGACTCAAGCCCCGGGACATCAAGCGGCACCTCGACCGCTTCGTCGTGCGCCAGGACGACGCCAAAAAGGTCCTCAGCGTCGCCCTATGCGACCATTTCCAGCATGTCCGGATGACCCGCGAGGGCGACGTCGCGCCCCATTACGTCAAGCAGAACGTCCTCATCCTCGGCCCCACCGGCGTTGGCAAGACCCATCTCATCCGGTCCGCCGCCGAGCTCATCGGGGTGCCGTTCGTGAAGGCGGACGCCACCAAGTTCTCCGAGACCGGCTACGTGGGGGGCGACGTGGAGGAACTCGTCCGAGACCTCGTGCGCAAGGCCAACGGCGACACCGAGCGCGCCGCCCATGGCATCGTGTACCTCGACGAGATCGACAAGATCGCCTCGCGCGAGTCCGGGTCGCGCGACGTGAGCGGGCGCGGGGTGCAAACCAACCTGCTGAAGCTCATGGAGGACGCCGACGTCGCCGTGCAACCCCCCGGCGAGGCGGCGGCCCCGTCCGCCCCGCGTGCACGGGAGCAAACGATCAACACCCGCCACGTGCTCTTCATCGCCAGCGGCGCATTCGCCGGGCTCGACGAGGTCGTGCGCCGTCGAACGGGCGCGGCGGCCGATTGCGACCCGGCCGCGTTGGCGGCCCGGGCCACGACCCGGGACTTCATCGAGTTCGGCTTCGAGCCCGAGTTTGTCGGGCGCCTTCCCGTCCGGGTGGCCTGCAAGGCCCTGGACGCAAACGACCTGTTCCACGTGATGCGGGACAGCGAGAGCAGCGTTCTCAGGCAATACGAGCGGGCCTTCCGGGCCTACGGCATCTCGGTGCGATTCATGGACGCCGGCCTGCGCCGCATCGCCGAGCACGCGGCGTCGGAGAACACCGGGGCACGCGGGCTCATGACGGTGTGCGAGCGGGTGCTGCGCGACTTCAAGTTCGAGCTGCCCTCCTCGCGGGCGCGCGAGCTGGTCGTGGACCGCGAGGTCGTGGACGACCCGGCCGGGGCTCTCCGGCGCCTGCTTCGACGACGGCTGCCACGCCCCGCCGGGAGTCCCCGGGTGTAGGGCGCGGACAGGCCTGCACCCCGTTCCGCGCCTCATCCTGCTCGTGGGACGCGGACCAAGCCGTTGTCGTGGGTCGGCTGGGTCGTGCGTCCGCCCGCCGCGTCCAACAGGCCCGTGGCGACCCCGTTCAAGGTCGTGCACGGGTCCGGCGCATGGGAAGGCATGGTTTTTGAATCACGCAAAGACGCGAGGACGCGAGGACGCGAGGACGCGAGGACGCGAAGGGGGCCCGCGGGATCCACCCTCTGGCGGCACCGCGCGAGGCGAGAGCCCCTCACCCAGAAACGGCTTGCGCATGGATTTGGGCCGCGTGACGCCGGTTGATTCCGGGGGCGGGTTCGGATACGAAGGGTTCATGAAGGGCGCAAGGTCCATGACGGCGGGGGTGCAAGGCCGACGTGCGATAGGGTCGCTGGTCGCGTTGGGCGTCGCGGCGTCGCTCTGGGGTGGCGAGGCCATGCGTGAGAGCGCGCCGTCCGTGCGCAAGGCACCGTTGGGTCGCAATGGGAGGCCCACGGACCCGTTGCTGGAGCGACTGGTCAACTCGGCGCCGATCAAGGCGGGCCGGGACGACTCGGGCTTCGTGGACCCGCTCCTGATGCCGAAGCCGAACGTGGTGACCCTGGATCCCCAGGTGCAAAGGCAGTGGAAGCGGGAGACGGAACGGCAACGGAACTGGCTGATTGAAAACGCCACCCGCATCGCCAATCCGGACGCTGACGCGGCGGGGGCAGGAGGTGGCGAGACGGGCCGGGCGCTGCCGACGTTGCGCAACGGTCCCGAGCCGGAGTCGCCGGCCTCGATTCGATATCTCCATGCCCGCGACGCGGCGCTTGCCAACGAGACGCGACGGGGCATGAAGCCGGAGCCAGGCGGCCTTGCGGGGCGGATGGAGGGCCTGGACCCGGCGGTGATGTTGGACGAGCCCGATGCGGGGGAAGGACGCCCATTGGACACCCGGCGCATCACGGCCCATGGCGGAGATCCTGCCGCCGCGGCGGCGCGCCTCTCGTCCGTTGCGACCATGACGGGTGCTTCGCCCCGGGAGTTCGGCGCGGGCGAAGCCATCGATTCCACCGGCCTTTCGCAGGCCCGCAAGACCGCCATGGAAGAGCGCAACGCAGCCTTCGAGACGCTCCTGGCAACCCCGGTGCCTTCCGCGCAGCCTGGCGCGTCGGGGTTGGGGCCCTCGTCGCGCGACTCCGCCGCCTCGGCCCTGACCGTCGTTGGCCTTGAGACGCGGCGCACCCCCGCAAGTCGCGCCCGGCAATTCGAGACGATGCTAGCCGGGGGCGACGCCAGCCCGGGCGCCTTGGGCACCCATGGTTCCATGACGCGCGGGTTGCCGACGCCGTCCGCCGCGTCGGGGCAGGGCCGGGGAACGGGTTTGCCCGGCCTTGACAGGTCCCCGGGGCAAGCCATGGCCCTGCCAATGCCCGTGCAGGTTCCCCGGGCGCCGGAGCGCCGGTTCCAGGCGCAGCCCGCCATCCTTGAGATCCCGCGTTTCCACCCGTGAGAACCGGCGTGTTCACGCGGCTCGGGTTGGCCCTTGTGACGTCGCTGACCCTGGGCTGCGCCGGCAAGACGGGTAGCCGGACCGAGGCCCGGATCATCAAGGTCCTGCCATGCCTTCTGGATGCCGAGGGCCGGGCATCCCTCCATCCCAGCCTCTACGAGCGCGACGCGTACCAAGCCCTGCTGCGAAGGGAATCCGGCAGGGTCGGTGGATTGCGATTCGACATTCTCTGGAGGGCAAGCCGGGTCGTGGGGGCGCCATCGCTGGTCCTCAAGCTGGAGATGCGGGGTTCGTCGCGCGACCCCGGGTCGAAGGCCGGGGACGTCGTGGAGGTGGTGCGCCCGGTTCCAGCTTCCTACGCGGGCCGGTCATGGAGCCAGGTGGTGCTGGGTCCCGACGAATTCCGGCGGGTCGGGGAGGTTTCCGCGTGGAAGGCCACGTTGCTTCGCGGCGAGGAGGTCGTTGCGTCCTCGCAGTCGTTCCTGTGGTGAGCGGTCCGGGGGAACAGGCCCCAGTCTTCCAGCAATTCCATCCGCCGGGCCGGCGGGGAGGGCAACCGTCGAGAAATGTGGGGCTCACCCCTTCGCAAGGCCGTGCTTCCGCCGGGCAGGTGACAGGGCGCGCCGCTCAGCCCGGGAAGGCCGTCCACGCAAGGGTGCCGTCGTGGGCGCCGACGAGGAGGAGGCGGTCGTCCGGGGACACGTCCATGGCGGTGAGGGGTGCGCCGGCATGGGATTGGCAAAGGGGCGGCGAGGACTTGCCGGCGTTCCAGAAGAACACGAGTCCGTCATGGCCGCCGGAGGCAAGGACATGGCCGCGGCGCTGGTAGGCGAGGGCGGTGATGCGGGCGAGGTGGCCTGCGAGCATGCGGGGCGAGGTGCCGGCCGGGCCCTTGCCGCCGCAATCCCAGACCATCACCTGGTCGCTGCCGCCGGTGGCGAGGTATCGGCCGGAGTGATGCCATGCCAGCTCGCGCACCTTGCCGGGGTAGCCGGACATGGCGAGTTCCTTGCCCTCGGAGAAGGGCAACGGCCAGACCTGGATGGCGAGGTCCTGGGTGCCGGCGACGACCCAGCGGTTGTCGGGGGACCATGCGAGGGAAAGCATGGAGGTCTTCCACGGCAGAGAGCCAGCGGACTTGCCCGTGACGGGGTCCCAGAGGGTGACGCCGCCATAGGCGGCGGCGGCGACGACGTGGGAGTCGGGGCGCCATGCAAGGGCGGAGAGGGTGGAGCGGTGGGAGGGCAGGACATGGACGACGCCGCGTTCGCGATGCCAGAGCGTGAGGGTGCGTCCGGCACCGATGGCGAGCCACTCGCCGGAGGGGGACCATGCGAGCTGCTCGGCCCATGCGTTGCCGGCGGGGATGGCGGCGACCTCGGTGCCGGCGACGGCATCCCAGACGCGGGCATGGCCATCTTGCCCAACGGATGCGGCGAGCAGGCCGCCGGGTTGCCATGCGGCATGGAACAATCCGTCCTTGTGGCCGGGCAAGGTGCCGACGACCTCGCCCGAGGCGTTCACGAGCCAAAGGCCGCCGGCCGCGCCGCCGACGATCGCATGCGCGCCGTCGGGAGACCATGAGACGGCCACGACGGCGTCCGGGATGGATGCCGTGTGCAGGGGCGGGCGCGAGGGGGCGGGCATGGGGCAGGCCGGGTGCGTTGCGGACCAAGGTCAGGCAAGGCAACGCCGGAACCCGGCGTTGAGGGCGTCGCGGTCGAGGTTGCGCCCGATGAAGACGAGTTGGGACCGGGGTTCCTCGCCGGGGTTCCATGGGCGGTCGGGCTTGCCCTCGAAGAGCATGTGGACGCCTTGGAACACGAAGCGGGAGGAGCTGCCCTTGAGGCGGAGGATGCCCTTCATGCGGAATATGTCCTGGCCCTTGGTCTGGAGCAGCTCGGAGAGCCATGCGTTGAGCTTCTTGGGGTCGAGCTCGCGCTTCTCCTCGATGCCGACGCTGCTGACGGTGGCGTCGTGCTCGTGGTCATGGGCATGGCCGCCGTGGTCATGGGCGTGCTCGGGCTCGATCTTCCGGCCGTCCCTGAGGAGGGCGCCGTCGAACTCGGCAAGGCCGTGCTGGGTGAAGAGGGCGTAGTGGCCGTGCGCGGGGACATGGATCCGGTACTCGCTCGTGTCCTGCCCAACGACGAGCTTGTGGAGGGTGTTGCCGACGCGGACATGGCCGCCGGGCTTCACCGTCATGGCGATTTGCTCGAAGGCGGCGGCGGCTACGGCCTCGGCGTGGTGGAGGGCGTCATGGAGGCCGCCGTCGCAATCCTCGCCGTCGCCCTCGTGGGCGTGATGGTCATGGCCGTGCCCATGCCCGTGACCGTGGGCGTGATCGTGCGAGTGATCGTGCCCGCAGCCGTGGTCGCACCCGTGTCCATGTCCGTGCGCATGGCCGTGATCGGGATCATGGGTGTCGAGCTGGAGCATGACGACGCCCATGATGGGGTCCGGCCCCGGCTCAAGGCGGAGGACATGGTCGCCGGCGTCGAGGTGATAGGCGCCGGACCATTCGAAGGGGAGGGCGCGGTCCAGGAAGCCGGGCTCGATGGAAAGCTTGTGGTCGAGGTCGAAGGCGTGGAGGTCGAGGACTTGGTGGACGTCGAGGTTGCTATGCGCGGTGCGGTGGAAGTGGGCGACGCGGTTGATGGAGCGGAGGCGGGACTCGAGGTGGTCGAGCTCGGCCGGGGTGACGAGGTCGGTCTTGTTGAGGAGGATTCGGTCCGCGAACGCGACCTGCTCCTTGGCCTCCATGGAGTCGTCGAGGTGGAGGGCGATGTGGCGGGAATCGACGACGGTGACGATGCCGTCGAGGCGGAAATGGGCTTTGAGCTCGTCGTCGGTGAAGAACGTCTGGGCCACGGGCCCGGGGTCGGCAAGGCCGGTGGTCTCGACGAGGATGTAGTCGAAGCGGTCGCGTCGCTTCATGAGCTGGCCAAGGATGCGGATGAGGTCGCCGCGGACGGTGCAGCAAAGGCAGCCGTTGTTCATCTCGAAGATTTCCTCGTCCGCGTTGATGACGAGGGCGTTGTCGATGCCGATCTCGCCGAACTCGTTCTCGATGACGGCGATGCGCTTGCCGTGGTTGGCGGTGAGGATGCGGTTGAGGAGGGTGGTCTTGCCGGCGCCAAGGAAGCCGGTGAGGACGGTGACGGGGACGCGTGAATCGGTGGAGGCAGACATTGTCGTGCTGTTTCCTTACCGATGCCGGGGCAGAATGCCAACCGTGCGGTTGGGTGGATCGCGCGGG
>CAIYFP010000170.1 GCA_903925515.1 uncultured Verrucomicrobiota bacterium | reverse complement strand
GTGGCGATGACGTCGAAGTCGGTGGGGCGGGTGAGGACTTGTTGGAGGGTGATGTCGGCGATGGCGTCCTTGATGATGATGCCGGCACCGGGTTTGCCTTCGGGAATCTTGCACCACGGGCCGCCGTCAATCTCAACAGCGCCGTACTTGGTCTTGGCAAGTTCGTAGCCCCAGTCGCGGAACGCGCCTTCGGTGAACTTCATGATGTTGCCCTTGTGGACGAGGGTGACGGACTTGCGTCCGTTGCGGAGGGCATACTCGATGGCGGAGTGGACGAGGCGTGTGGTGCCGGAGAACGACACGGGCTTGATGCCCACGCCGACCTGGACGGCGCGGTTGATGTCCTTGGCCCCGACGAGGTCCCAGAACTCGCCGGCCTTGGCCTCGGTGCCGAACCGGATCTTGCTGAAGTCCTTGGGGAAGTTGGCGGCGATGAAGTCGAGGACCTTCTGGGCCTCGGGGGTGCCGGCGGCATACTCGATGCCGGCGTAGATGTCCTCGGTGTTCTCTCGGAAGATCACCATGTCCACCTTCTCGGGGCGTTTCACGGGGCTGGGCACGCCATGGAAGTACTGGACGGGCCGGAGGCAGACGTAGAGGTCGAGGAGTTGGCGAAGGGCGACGTTGAGGGAGCGGATGCCGCCGCCGACCGGGGTGGTGAGGGGCCCCTTGATGCCGACGAGGAACTCACGGAAGGCCTCGACGGTATCGTCCGGCAGCCATGTATTGAAGCGCTTGAAGGACTCCTCGCCGGCGAAGACCTCCATCCACGAGACCTTGCGTGCGCCGCCATAGGCCTTGGCGACGGCGGCATCGAAGACGCGCTCGCTGGATGACCAGATGTCAGGGCCGGTGCCGTCGCCCCGGATGAACGGCAGGATGGGGTTGTGGGGTACGTGGAGCTTGCCGCCGGAGATCGAAACCTTCTCGCCCGACGGTACAGTGCATGTGGTGTACGGCATGATTTGCGCGCTTTTGAACGAAAGTTGCCGGGGGGACCTTCCCTCCCGGCGTCGGGCATTGGTCTAAACAATCCGGGCTTCCGGCGGCAAGGACCGTTCACGAATGATGGGTGGCATGGCCAACGCGGGCTTGGGATGTCACGGGGGAGCCATGGGGCGGGCGATTGGGGTCGCCCACAATGGCCTTGTCCCCGGGGGATGGCGTGGTGAGATGCGCGGGTGATGATGCGAGGGGTGCTCGTGATGGCGGCATGGAGCGCGTGGGCCGGGATGGCGCGCGCGGGGGTGACGCTGGAGCCGGACGGGTACCATGTCCGCCCCGGGGATCGCATCCAGGACGCGATCGACCTTGCCGCGACGAACGGGGTGCAGAAGACGGTGTGGGTGCATGCGGGCGAGTACCGGCCTGACACGCGGCGCCAAGCGCTGGTGGGGTTCAACCGTCGGCATGACGGGGTGCGCCTGCTGGCGTTGCCGGGGGTGACGTTGACGGCGGCCAACGCCGGGTTGTCGGACCCGGGGGAGCCGTCGCATCCGGCCGTGGTGAACCATGTGGTGTACTTTGGGGACGGGGTCTCGACGAACACGCTGATGCAGGGCTTTCGGCTCACCGGGGCGAACGGGTTCATCACCAAGACGAACACGCAGGCGCTGGAGCCGAACCGGACGATTCCGAAGAACCACTTTTTTTACTCGGACGGCGGGGCCGTGAAGGTGTTTGGGCGTTCGTCGCCGCGGTTGGTGGGGCTGACGGTGGAGGACAACTTCACGCGTCCGTGCGGGGCGGGCATCTCGATCCAGCAGCAAGGCTTCCGGGACACGCCGGTGCTCGTGGCGAGCTGCCGTTTCCTCAACAACCGGGCGCAGGGGACGGGGCCGGCGATTGACCTCCTTGCTGGCAGCTCGGCGATGATCCTGAACTGCCTGTTCGTCGGGAACGTGTCGAACACGGGCGAGGACATCGTGGCCAAGGCGTCCGGGGAACGTCCCTTCGCCAACAACGGCGCGGTCACGATCTTCTGGGAGTCGTTGGCGTTGGTGCAGAACTGCACGTTCACGGGGAATCGCAACGGGGTGGACGACATGGGCGGGGACAGCGTGTACGTGGCCAACCTGTTCCATGGGAACGTGGCGGAGGGAGGGTTGCCGGGGCACGGGCGGTATGAGCTGGCGATCAACGCGGGGGGACGCGTGGAGGGGTGCGCGATCCTCGGGCGCGTCCATGACGCGAAGAAGGTGATCGATCCCGGGAAGAACCGGCTGGAAGGGCCGGACCCCCGCCTCGATGCGGACCACGTCCCGCAGGCGCCGGAGTACTCGGGCATCGGGTATCGTCCGGCGAAGCCGCGAGCGCCGGCTACCTCGGCTCCTCGATGACGAGGGTGGAGTTGAGGGTGATCGGGGAGGGGATCGTCTGGCGGGTACCGGAGGGCCAGAGGACCTCGATCTTGTCCACGGCGGGGGCGGCGCCGAGGCCGAAATAGAGCGGCAGGTTGCTCTGCGCGAGGTAGCCGGACTTGCCGTCGTGGAACCGGGACTGGACGCGGCCCCCGGCGTGGAGGCGGACCATGGCGCCGAGCCCGTCGCGATTGGACTTGGAGCCGACAAGGCGGACGGAAAGGAAGCGAACCTGGGTGCGCGCGGAGAGGTCGCTAAGGAGGACCTGGGGCTGGTCGTTCCACTCGTTGGTCACAAGGTCCAGGTCGCCGTCGCCGTCGAGGTCGAGCGCGACGGACGACCGGGAGCTGGCGGTGCCCATCACGCGCACCTTGCCGGTCTTGCCACGAGCGAGCGGATGGCGCTTGTCCTCGGGCAGGGCGGTGTCGAGGACGAAGGCCTCGCGAAGCATGGGGTCGCCGCGGCGGGGCTCGACGCCGAGGACGAAGGCGCCTTCGAGAAAGCGTGTCCCGCCGTCGTTGAGGAGGAGGGAGTTGCCGACGTACCGGAGCGGGTAGCCCATGCCGGCGGTGACGAAGACGTCCTCGTCGCCGTCGGCGTTGAGGTCGGCGACGGAGACGCCCCATGGCCAGTAGGTTTCGGTGCCCATGGGGCCGGAGGCCTCGGAGAAGGCGCGGCCGGGGCCATGCCCGAGGAAGAGGGCGTTGCCGAAGATGCTGTTGGTGGCGCGCCGGAACTGCTCGGGATTCCACTCGACGGAGCACCATGGGTCGCTCTTGGACTTCTCGAAGAGGACGGTGAGGTTGGTGTCGCCCGCCTTGATCTGGGCCGTCGTCATGTCCGAGTGCATGTCCGTCACCAGCAGGTCCATCAGGCCGTCCCGGTTGGAATCGAAGAACTTCACGCCCATGGCACCCCATGGCGTCTTCGGGAACAGGGCCGCCGTCCGGTCCTCGAAACGCGTCCCCTTGCGGTTCACGTAGTACCGGTCCTCGCCCGACATGCTGAGCACGTAGAGCTCGGGAAAGCCGTCCCCGTCGAGGTCGCAGAAGGTGGCGTCGCCGCTCCACCCTCGGTGGACGAGCCCGGTCGCGGCGGAAGCATCCTCGAATCGGCCGTCGCCGCGATTGCGGAGGAATGGGCTGGCCTCGCTCCGTTCGGGGAATTGCCATCCTTGGAACGCGTCCGACCGGCCCACGTACTCCCCGGCCCGTCCCTTCTCGTTCCGGGTGTACACGCCAACATGGCAGACGAAGAGGTCCAGCCTGCCGTCGCGGTCATAGTCGAGGAACACGGCGCCGGAACCGTGGCCGGGCTTGGGCAACGCCAGGCCGGAATCCGCCGTGACGTCCCGGAAGCGTCCGCCGCCCTCGTTGTGGAACAAGGCGTGCCCCTGCCGCACGGTGGTGACAAGCAGGTCGGGCCGGCCGTCGTTGTCGAAGTCCGCGAAGGATGCGCCCGCGCTGACCTTGCCCTGCAACGCCACGCCCGCGCTCGCGGTGATGTCCTCGAAACGGCCGCCGCCGACGTTGCGCCAGAGTTGGTTCCCGCCGCGTTGGTTTGCGAAGAACAGGTCGGGGCGGCCGTCGCCATCGACGTCGGCGGCGGCGAGTGCCGTGCCGTGGTCATAGTGGACGGCCTTGTAGTCCCGGGCGCCGTCGTCCACGGGGACCTGTCGAAAGGTGATGCCGCTTTGGGGGAGGCGGTCCTCGAAGCGGAAGTCATGGAACACCTTCCACGAGGCGGCGGCCTTGCGTTGATCGTCGCCCGTGGCTTTGAGGGCGGCGAGCACGGACTCGTTCAAGGGAGCCTCCGGGACTTGCACCACCACGTCCGCGACTGCCGGGACGACCGAGCAGGCGGCCATGGCGACGAGGACGGGGATGGGGATGCGGCGGGCGATGTCGCCCAACTTCAAGGACAAGGTGTTCATGGGAACCTCATGATCTAGGCCGATGCCGGACGATCCTCGTGCGAGCGCCCGGGCAGGGGCGCGCTGCATGGGGATTCGTAGGGATGCGGCACGTCGCGGCGGGCCTTGTCAAGGATTGGCTCCCGGCGCTCGACTTGGCGGGGCGGCCGGAGCAAGGATGAGGCAGGTTTTCATGCGCTACATCGAGCCCCACGGACACATGGTGAGCCGCACCACGGACGACTACCAGGACATGGTGACGGCCGGGTGCGCGGCCGTCTGCGAGCCCGCCTTCTGGGCCGGCTTTGACCGTTCCTCGGCCGACGGTTTCCGGGACTACTTCCGTCAACTGACCGAGTACGAGCCCGCCCGGGCGGCAAAGTATGGGCTCCCGCATTACTCCTGGCTTTGCATCAACCCGAAGGAGTCGGAGGACGTGGGCCTTGCGCGGGACGTGCTGGCGTTGATCCCGGAGTTTCTTGGGCGCGCGAACGTCTTGGGCATCGGGGAGATCGGGCTCAACAAGAACTCGCGCAACGAGCTCAAGGTCCTCGAGATGCACGTGGACCTCGCCGCGCGCGAGAGGCAGTTGATCCTGGTCCACACGCCGCACCTCGAGGACAAGCTCAAGGGTACGAGGCTCATCCTCGACGTGCTGAGGTCCGACTCGCGCATCCAGCCCGGGCGCGTCCTGATCGACCATGTCGAGGAGCACACCGCGCGGATGGTCCTCGACGCCGGCCATTGGGGCGGCATGACCCTGTATCCCATCAGCAAGTGCACCCCCGCCCGGGCCGTGGACATCCTCGACGTGTTCGGGTCCGACCGGTTGTGGATGAACTCCGCGTGCGACTGGGGCGAGAGCGTGCCCCTGGCGATCCCCCGGACCGCCATCGAGATGCGCAAGCGTGGTTGGTCGGCCGAGGCCATCGACCGCGTGATCTACGGCAACCCGGTGAAGTTCCTGTCGCAATGCCCCAGGTTCTCG
>CAIYFP010000169.1 GCA_903925515.1 uncultured Verrucomicrobiota bacterium | reverse complement strand
GTGCGCGGTGTCTTGTGGGGACTGTTGCAATGGGGAGCTTGAGGTCGGCGGTAAGTGTGGGCGTGGATGTCGGGAGCGTGACTGCGGCATTGTCGGCTGACATCGGGTTGCTGAGCGTGGGGTTGAGGGCGAACTTTGGAGGCAGCGGGTCGAGGTCTGTGACTGTTGTGGGGTCGAGCATGGGGACGCGGTCTGGAACACTGCGCGTGCGACTGGGCGGGACGGTGTGCGAGAGCTCTTTGTGGGTGTCTGCGACGAGTGTGATGTGCGGGGGAGGAGCGGGCTGGAGGGGGAGCGTGCGTGTGTCGTTGAGCGTGGGGGTACTTGTTGGGAGCTTGTCTTCTGGGGTATCTGTGGACGAGGAGGCTGTGAGCTCTGTGCGGCGGGGCAACGTGGGGGCTACGGGGTCCTTGAGGCTGAGCGTCGCGGGGTCGGGGATGGGGCTTGGAGGGCTGAGCGGGAAGGCTCGTGTGGGGGCTACGGGATGCGAGGGGAGCTTGTGGGAGTCTGAGACGTCTGTGGTGTGCGTGAGCGGGTCTGGCTTGAGGGGCAGCTTGGTTGTGTCAGTGAGCGTGGGGTTGCGTGTGGGGAGCGGCAGCCTGTATCTGTCTGTGGATGGCGGGTTGGTGAGTGTTGTGGGTCGAGGGAACGGGGGGTCATCGGGGTCTTGGAGCCTTACAGTGCTTGGAGCTTCGTACGGGACTGCGGGGTACAGCGGGCGTGTGAGGGCGGGGCGGACCTCGTGCGAGGGGACTGCGTGGGTGTCTGAGAGCGGGCTGGTGTGCCTTGTGGGAGGGGGCGGGCTCGGCGGTTTCCGGCGAATCGACGGCGCGTGGAAGGGCGGTGTCGGCCCCGGTGAACTGGGAGTAAAGGCTGCTCAGCCGGCTGGCGTAGTCGAACGCGGTCTGGCGCGCCTGCGCGAGGCGGGCCTTGCGCGAGGCCACGGCCGCCTGGGCCTGGACGACGTCGAGGGCGGACCCCTTGCCGACTTCGAGCCGGGCCTCGTTGTCGGCGAGCACCCGGGTCGCGGTGCCGACGGAGTCGGCCGTGATGGTGGCTTGCTCTTGGGCGAGGCGAAGGTCCCAGTACGACGCCTCGGCGCTTGCGAGGGCGAGGAAGACCTGGCGCCGGTACTCCTGGAGGGCCACGGAGGACGCGATGGCCGCGAGCCGGATCTTGGCCGTCGTGGCGTCGATGCCCGCGCCCTTGAGGAGGGGCTGGGTGGCGCTGATCCCGACGAAGGTCTCGTACTGGCGCCCCGTCAGGCGCAGGGCATTGGTCTCCGGGGCGCCGATGTTGTTGTTCAGCTCCCGGAGGGCGTAGCCGGTGCGGACCTTCGCGCCGGTGCCGAGAAGGAACTCCAGGCCCGCGTTGTAGAGGGTGTTGCGCTCGGCAAAGGTGGGGCGTGCGAAGAACCCGAGCTGGGCGGTCTGCTGCCGGTTGTTGGGGCGAAGGGTGTCTTGATAGTCGGCGCCGACGACAAGCGCGGGCTCGAAGATGCCGCGTTCCCCGCGTGCGATGCGTTCGCTGGCCTCGGACTCGTAGAGGCGGGCCTGGATTTGCTCGTTCTGCTCGAGCACCAGCCTCCGCAGGTCCACCAAGCTCAGGTCTCGTTGGATTCCGGCCGCGTCGGCTCCCAGGACCGGGGTGGGCCGAAGGAAGGAGAGGAGCGCGAGGAGGCTGGCAAGCAAGGGGGCTTTGATGCGGCCGGGGAGGGCTCCGGCCCATGCGATGGAATTCATGGATGCGTTCAAGCGCTTGGCCGTGCGGTCATGGCACGCGGTTGCGCGTTGGCGGGAGGATGTTGCGTCGGGACGGCCATGGCACGTTCAAAATCATGAGGGCGAGGACGCGAGGGCATGGCAAGGGGAGCGGGCGCTTTCCGGGGCTGCGGTTGGATTCAATGCATCATGGAATCCGGCGGGGTTCGGTGGTAGGGATGCCGTCATGCAGAAGGAATCGACTGTTTTTTTGGGCCGCGATTGCGATGCCGTGCAGATACCGGCGGGGAACACGGTCATGCTGCCGGCGGGCACGGAGGTGAGCATTACCCAGCGGCTCGGGGGCTCGTTCACCGTCTGTGCCACCAAGCTAGGGGGGTTGTTCCGGATTGCGCAGAGGGACGCGGACGCGCTGGGGGAGACGGTGGAGGCGGCCCCGGCCACACCGGCAGTCGAGGGCGACGTGGACGAGAAGATGGTCTGGGAGACGCTTCGCTCCTGCTACGACCCCGAGATCCCGGTCAACATCGTTGATCTCGGGCTCGTGTACGACATGGGCATCGAGGCCGTGGACGGCGGGAGGAAGGTGTTCGTGAAGATGACGCTGACGGCGCCCGGGTGCGGGATGGGTGCAACGATTGCCGGGGATGCCCAGCAACGGATCCTGTGCCTTCCCGGGGTGGTGGACGCGAGCGTGGAGATCGTGTGGGAACCGCCATGGCACCAGAGCATGATCACGCCGGAGGGGCGTCGCCTGCTGGGGATCGAGTGAGGCGTGGCGCAAGGGGCATGGCATCCATGCACACGGCCGCAGGTCGCGTGGCGTCGATGCATGGATGGCGGCGCTGCCTCCTTGGGCGCTGCCATACGAGCCTCCCCGCTGGCCGCCCCCGGGCTTTCATGGAGCAGGCCGAACGGCCGCGGCCCTTTACGCGTCCCACGTCGTGGCCCGCTCCTCGTTGGAGACGAGAATCCCCGCGGCAAATCACCAGCCATGGGCGAGACGCGACCCCGGGCCGGCATCTCATGCAAGGTCGCCAAGGTTGGCTTCGACCAGGAACTCAAGCGACTGGACACCATCCTCGACTACCCCCGGGCAGCCTCTTCCCCCGCCCCGCCATCGGACGACCCTTGCCCACCTATGACGGCGCCGAAGGTTCATGGCCCCACCTCCACTTCTTCCGGCGCGAGCGACGTGGACCGGCCGTGTTTCGGCGGTTGCCAGCGGTTGAGCGGATTGGGTTCAGTTCGCGGCGGCATGCCGGACAAGAAGAAGGCCATCGAGGCGGTGATCACGAGACTGGAGGAGGACGTGGCGTTGTACCTGCGCGCGGCGCGGACGGCGGCGGCGGAGGCGACGGACGAGCAAAGCAAGGCGGAGAACAAGTACGACACGCGCGGTCTGGAGGCCTCGTACCTTGCACGGGGGCAATCGAGGCAGGCGGCGGAGGTGGAGCGGGCGCTGGCGTTGTTTTGCAGTTGGCGGGCGAGCGTGCCGACGGCCGGAACGACGGTGGGGGAGGGTTCCATGGTGTGCATGGGCGAGGGGCGTGCGAAGTCATGGTACCTTGTGGCGCCCTGCGCGGGCGGGACGGAGGTGGACTGCGGGGGCGTGGAGGTGACGGTGGTCACGCCCTCGTCGCCGATCGGGCGCGCGATGCAGGGGAGGAAGGCGGGCGAACGTATCCGGTTGCCATCCGGGGCCGAGGCGGCGTTGCGCGAGGTGTGCTGAGGTGCTGGGTGTGGCGGGGGTGGCGGGGGTGGCGGGGGAAATGGTTCGTCGCGCCGGCGGTGCGAGGATAGGATTCGGACCGATGCAGGTTCCGTTCTTGAACCCGTCGGCGCAGGTGGTGGCGTTGCGGGAGGAGTTGATTCGTGCGGTGACGTCCGTGCTGGACGACGGCCGGTTCATCCTTGGGCCGAACGTGTCGGCGTTGGAGGCCGAGGTGGCGTCGGTGGCCGGGGCGCGGTTCGGCGTGGGGGTGAACTCGGGCTCGGACGCGTTGACGCTGGCGTTGCGGGCGTTGGACGTGGGGCCGGGGGACGAGGTGATCACGACGCCGTTCACGTACATCGCGCCGGCGGAGTCTGTGGTCCAGGTGGGGGCGCGGCTGGTGTTCGCGGACATTGACCCGAGGACGTTCACGCTGGACGCGGCGGACGTGGCGCGGCGGGTGACGGGGCGGACGAAGGCGATCATCCCGGTGCACCTGTTTGGGCAGGCGGCGCCACTGGGGCCGTTGCTGGAGCTCGCATCGAGGCATGGGCTTCGGATCGTGGAGGATTGCGCTCAGGCGATCGGGGCGTCATGGAACGGCCGTTTGTTGGGCGGGATCGGGGACATTGGGTGCATCAGCTTTTACCCGACGAAGAACCTTGGGGCGGCGGGCGACGGCGGGATGTGCGTGACGAGCGACGAGGGGTTGGCGCGCAAGCTGAAGATGCTTCGGGTGCACGGCATCGAGCGGCGCTACCACCATGACCTGCACGGGTACAACTCGAGGTTGGACGAGATGCAGGCGGCGATCCTGCGGGTGAAGCTGCCGAGGCTGGCGGGGTGGACGGCGCGTCGGGCGGAGATTGCGGCGAGGTACAGCGAGGGGATGTCCGGGTTGCCCGTGGAGTTGCCCGTGTTGGCGGAGGGGAACACGTCGTGCTGGCACGTGTACGCGATCCAGTTGGACGGGCGGGACGGCTTGAAGGCGCACCTTGAGGCGAACGGGGTGCCGACGTTGATTTACTACCCGTTGCCGTTGCACTTGCAGAAGTGCTTCGAGGGCGCCGGGTGGAAGGAGGGGGATTATCCGGTGGCTGAGCGGGTTGCACGGAGGGTGTTGCCCTTGCCGATGTACCCGGAGTTGACGGACGCACAGGTGGACCATGTGGTCGGCGCGGTGCGTTCGTTCTTTCGTGCCTGAGCCAAAGAGGGCTTGGCCGCCGGAGGGTGAGGCGGTAGTGATGCGGAGGTGGACACGTCAAGATCGCCCTTGTCCGGCTGGGCGCCGGAGCAGGTCGCCGCGGGAAGGCGATGGGTGCGCACCTGGAGGGATGCGGGCGAAGCCATGGACGCGCTGCGGGCGGCGGAGCTGCGGGCGACGAAGACGCCCCGGGCCTTGATGCAGCTCGCGGGTGCCTTTGAGTCCGCCCGGTTCAAGGATGCGGGCCCGCGGTGGTCGGGCCTTGTCGAGCAGCAAAGGCTGTTCCTGCGATGGCACCGCGCTTCCCTTGGATAGACGCCGCGGTTGCCGCGCAGGCGTTGTGCGAGGAGCGGGGCTTCGCCTTTGCCTTCATCGGCGGGGTGGCCGTCCAGCATTGGGGGGAACCGCGAGTGACGAGGGACATCGACCTGACCCTGTTCTGCGGCTTTGGGAACGAGGCGCCGGTGATCGAGGCTTTTCTCCGGCGATTTGACGCGAGGATTCCGGACGCCGCCGCGTTTGCGGAGGCGCATCGGGTGCTTCTTCTGAACACGGCGGATGGCATCCCGATCGATGTGGCCCTCGGAGGACTGCCCTTCGAGGAGCAGATGACCGGCCGCGCCGAGAAGCACGAGTACCTGCCAGGGGTTTTTCTCCGGGTATGCACCGCGGAGGATCTCGTCGTGATGAAGGCCTTCGCGGGCCGGACCCGGGATTGGTCTGACATTGAACGGGTTTTGGTCCGTCATGGCGGGAGGCTGGATTGGCGCGCCATCCGGAGGGATCTGGGGCCGCTGGCGGAGCTCAAGGATGCGCCTGGAATCCTCGAGGACCTTGAGAGGATGCGGGATCGATTCGGGCGCTGAACCGCATGGCGACAGCGCGGAGCCGACCTGCCTGGAAGGCGGCGGGGGTCAGAGCCCGTAACGGCGGCGGAGCGCTGGGTTGATCTTGAGGGGGAAGCGAGGCGTGTCGCCTTGGTCCCCGTTGCCATGGATTTGTTGGACGAGGGATTCGTCGAGGCCGGAGGTCTTGAGCCATGCGTTGGCCTCGTCGGGGTTGGACTCCAGCCATTGCTGGGCGCTCTGGACGATCATGCCGTTGCGGGTGTCGGCGTCCTTGATGGAGGCGGCCCATTGGACGGCGGTCTGGGGCTCGTACTGGACGAGCTGGGAGGCGAGCGAGGAGAGGACCTCGTCGGTGCGGCTGGAGTCGGGCTGGGCGGCAAGCCATTGGGCGGCGGCGACGGGGTCTTGGCCCGCCCAGCGACTGATGACCTCGGAGGTGACCTCGGAGCGTTGGGCGGGGTCGGGGAGCTTGTCGAGGGCGGCGGCGGCCTCGGCAGGGTTGTTGCCGGCCCATGCCTGGAAGGCGGCCTTGATGGATTCGGAGCGTGCCTCGGGGCTGGGCAGGGATTGAGCGAACTGGAAGGCGTCGGCGGGGGCTTGGTTGGCCCATGAGCCGACGACGGCCTGGATGGCCTGCTGGGAGGCGTTGCCCTCGGGGAGTGCCTTGGCCCATGCGAGGGCGGCCTTGGGGTCCTTGGGGGCCCATTGGGATGCCAAGGTGCTCCATGCGTCGTTGGGGACCTGCGAGGCGGGGAGGGAGGCGAGGTGGGCGGCGGCGGCGGCGGGGTCGGATTCGGTCCATGGGCTGAGGATGCCCCCGAGGATGGACTTCTGGGCGGCTGCATCCTTGAGGGTTTTCATCCATGAGACGGCGCCGTCGAGGTCGTTCTGGCTCCATGCCTCGGCGAACTGGGCCATGGACTGGGCGCGAGCCGCGCCGTTGGGAAGGGAATCCAGGATGGCGATGCCTTGCTCGGGGTGGTTGCTGGCGAGTTGCCATGCGATTTGGCGGCCGACATCGAGTCGTTCCTTGGGGCTGGCAAGGGACTTGAGCCATGGAAGCAAGGCGTCGGGGTCGGCGGAGGCGAGGGCGTTTGCGACCGTGCCGAGGGATGCGTTGCGGGCTTGTCCGGGGGGCAGGGTGGCGGCGTGCTGGGCTGCGCCCTTGGGATCCTGCTTGGCCCATGCGTTGAATAGGCCCGTGAAGGCGACGTCTCGGGCGGCCATGGAAGGGAGGGATTCGATCCAGCGAAGGCCCGCCTGGGGGTCGGAGGCGAAGGAGCCGGCGGCGGCAAGGGCGAGCTGGCCGGCGAGGGCGGGGTCGTTTTGGTGCCTTTGATAGAGGTCGAGCGCGGCCTTGGGATCCTCGTTGGAGGCCCACTCGATTGCGGCCGCGAGGGCGATGCGGCGGGTCTCGGGGTTGTCCATGCCCTCGGCCCAGCGCAGGGCGGCGGGGAGGTCGCGGCTGGCCCATTGCGAGACGATGGCGGACACGGTCTCGGGGTGCCGGAGTGCCTTGGGGAAACGGGGGAGAAGCTCCGCCGCAAGGGCCGGGGAGGATTCGGCGAGGCTGGAGAGGACGGAGCGCGCGAGGCGGGCTTGGGCGGGGCCGTCGCCGAGGGAACGGAGGTGGGCGGTGGCGGCGGCAGCGTCTCGCTTGGCCCATGAACCGATGAGGCGTCCAAGCTCGCCGGCATCCTTGGGCAGCTTGAAGAACTCGTTGGCGGCGTTGAGGGCGGCGCGCGGGTCGGACTGCGCCCATTCGTAGAAGAACTCGTTGGCGAACTCATGGCGCTCGCCCGCGCTGGCAAGGGAGCGGACGAGCGCGACGCCATGGGCGGGGGCGCGTCGGGCGATGGTGGTTGCAAAGACGTATTGGGCGCGGTCGCGGGCATTGCCGGGCGGCAGGGATTGGAACCAGCGGACGGCGGCGGGGGCGTCGGATTCGAGCCAGACCTCGAGGATGGCGCCGCGCCATTCGTGCTCGAAGTTGTGGTGGCCGTCGCGGCCTTCCCTCCCGGCGATGGCCATGGCCTTGAGGGGTTCGGTGGCGGCGAGGCGTTGGAGGAGGCGTTCGCCGAAGACGCCGAAGTGCTCGGCGGGAAGGACGGCGTGGGCCACCTCAAGGATGCGGACGATGTCGGCGAGGGGTGCGGCGGCGGCGAGCTCGCGAATGCGGTCGGCGCGGGCGGTCGCGGGGGAGAGCGCGACGGCGGCATGGAGGTCGGCGGCCCAGTCGCCGGAGGGTGATGTGGCCGGGGTGTCGCCGGGGTTGGGAGCCGGGCCCTGGGCCTTGGGGGAGGGGGCCGTCGGCATGGCGGCCTCCGACCCGTTGGCAACGGCGTGGTTCGCGGGGCGCGTCGGCGCGTTGTCCCGGGTGGCGGCGACGTAGCCGACGGCGGCGCCGACGACGAGCGCGGCGGAGAGAGCGAGGACTGGCTTGGCTTCCATGAGGTGACCGGTGACCACCGGCCCATGAGAAGCATGGCGGCGGCTGGATTCAATGGTGCAGTGACGGGGCGGCGTCATGGCGTGAGAAATTTCCTGATGCATGCATCTCGGAATCCGCGCAGGAGGCGAACTGCCTACGCGGGGATGACGGATGGGCTTTGGACTTTGCGTGGGAATCGGGCCGCGACAGTCTGCCGGGCGTGAACGGGGGAGAGACGCGGGAGTTGTTGGACGCCTTGATCGGGCATCTGGAGGGCCTTCGGGACGAGGGGACGCGTTGGGTGGAGGTCAGTCCCGGGCTGCTGGGGGAGGCCTTGGGGCCGGTTTCGATGGCGCGGGGTGCGACGCCGGCGCATCAGGCGGGCGGGTTGTCGCCTTCGGGGCCGGCGAGGGGAACGTCCGCAGGGGGGCGGGATCGATCGAGGGAAAGGTTGGAGCCGTCGGGCGCCGGGGCGGGAGGGATGCCCGGCCGGGTGTTGGCGTCGATCCCCGAGCGACCGAGTCTCGAGGGTCCGGCGATGGAACGTGGGGCCAAGGTGGCGGCGTTGGATGCATTGCTGGCGAAGGCGACGGCATGCACGCAGTGTGCCGCGATTGCGCGGGCGCGGCGGACGGTGGTGTTTGGGGTGGGGGACGTGGACGCGAGCCTGATGCTGGTCGGGGAGGCTCCGGGACGGGAGGAGGACCAGCAAGGCGAGCCGTTCGTGGGGGCGGCGGGGCAGTTGCTGACGAAGGTTTTGGTGGCGATGGGGCTGGGGCGCGATCGGGTGTACATCGCGAACGTGCTGAAGTGTCGCCCGGACACGCCCGGCGAGGCATACGGCAACCGCAAGCCGACGGCGGAGGAGATGGCGACGTGCATCCCGTTCCTGTTCGAGCAGGTGAGGATCGTGCGGCCGCGGGTGATCGTGGCGTTGGGCGGGACGGCGCTGGAGGGGTTGCTGGGGAAGCAGATGCTTTCGGTGACCCGGCTGCGGGGGCGTTGGACGGACTTCTGCGGCGTGCCGGTGATGCCGACCTACCATCCGTCCTATGTGCTGCGGCAGGACACGATGGCAATCAAGCGGGAGGTGTGGGAGGACATGATGGCGGTGATGGACAGGCTTGGGATGCCCATCAGCGCGAAGCAGCGCGGCTACTTCACGAAGGGTTGAGGGGGCGGTTGGGGTGGGTTGGGCGGTCTCGTGTCGGGTCTCATCCCTGGATGGTGTTGGGTAGCGCGGGGAAAGCCCCGCGGCTTTCCCTTGAGCAACCCGTGGGGGCCGCCGTCCTTTTCGCGTCCCACGTCGTGGCGCGTTGGGCGCGAGAATCCCACGCGGCGAAGCACCGGCGACGGGTGAGACGCGACACTAGGTTGCCCGGCGGCGGGTGCGGGAGACTTGGTTGAAGCGAGCGGCGAGGACGAAGTCGCGCTCGGTCAGGCCACCCTCGTCATGCGTTGTCAGGGAGAGCTTTACACGGTTCCAGCGGACGTCGATGTCCGGGTGATGGCAGGCATCCTCGGCGGCCCGCGCGACGCGCGTGACGAAGCGGATCGCGGCGGGGAAGTCCGGGAGGCAGAACTCACGTACGAGGTGGCTTCCGTTGCGGGACCAGCCCTCGATGGAGCCCATGGCATCGCGGATTTCGGCTTCGCTCATGCGGGACATGGCGCGAGCCTAGCGTTGATCGGCGGCACGTCACGGGAGCATGTTGGGAAAGTCCGCGGGGCGTGGGAGAGGCGCGGGACATTCGGGCGACGTGCGAGGCATGCGCTCGCCTTGGATTCAGGGTTGAAACTGCCGGTGATGCGGACCTTACTGGGTCATTCATGAATCTCTCTGCAACACTCGCCATGTTGGCCTTGGGCGCAGCCTTCACCGCCGAGGCCGCCCCCAAGAAGGTCCTGTTGGTCACCGCCACCAAGGGTTTCCGCCACAGTTCCATCCCCACGGCGGAGAACGTGATCACGACGTTGGGCCAAACGAGCGGGGCCTACACGGTGGTGGACGTGGTCCGCGGGGGCGCCAACGGCACCGATGACGCGGAGGTCGCGTCGAAGATGACGTTGGCCAAGCTGGGCGGGGTGGATGCCGTGGTGTTCGCGAACACGACGGGCGACCTTGCGATTCCCGACAAGCCGGGCTTCATCAAGTGGGTGGAATCGGGACATGCGTTGGTCGGGATGCACTCCTGCTCCGACACGTTCCATGGGTTCCCGGCCTTCATCGACCTGCTTGGGGGCGAATTCCAGACGCACGGCGCGCAGGTGTCGGTGGACATGTACAACCAGGACCGCGCGCACCCGGCGACGAGGCACCTTGGCCCCATCTGGACCGTTTTCGACGAGATCTACGAGTTCAAGAGCTTCCATCGCAACCGCGTGCACGGGTTGCTGACGCTGGACAAGCATCCGCAGACGCTGGTCCCCGGCGATTATCCCGTCGCATGGGCCAAGAACGTCGGCACGTCCGGCAAGGTCTTCTACACCTCGCTGGGGCATCGCGAGGACGTGTGGACGAGCGCGTTGTACCAGCAGCACATCCTTGGCGGCATCCGGTGGGCGCTGGGCCTTGAGGCGGGCGACGGCAAGGTGACGGACGTGTCGAACGTGTTGTCGCCGCCCGAGGCGAAGGAGGGCTTCAAGCTCCTGTTCAACGGGCGCGACCTGACGGGCTGGAAGTACCGGCGTCCGGATGGCAAGCGTTCGTGGAGCGCGCAGAACGGGATGCTTTGCAACGTGCTGGGCAAGGACGAGCACGGGACGGACCTGCTCACGGAGGACACGTTCCGCGACTTCGTGGTGCGGTACGAGTTCCAGGTGCCGCCCGGGTCCAACTCCGGGCTCTACCTGCGCGGCCGGCACGAGATCCAGATCTTCGACGACTTCAAGGCCGGCAAGCCGGAGATGGGTGGCAACGGGGCCATCTACAGCGTCAAGCCGGCATCGCTCTTCGCATCGCGGCGTCCGGGCCAGTGGCAGCACGCGGAGGTGCGCATCCATGGACAGAAGATTTCCGTGGTGCTGAACGGGGTGACCATCCACGACCAAGTGGAATGTCCCCGCGGCACGGGCGGGCACCTCGACGAGAACCTTGACCAGCCCGGCCCGCTCCTGTTGCAGGGGGACCATGGGTCGGTGGCGTTCCGGAACGTGCGGATCAAGGCGTTGAAGTAGGCGCAGCAGGCGCGGTTGGCGCGTGGCTGGAAGTCCATCGACCATGCCCTGGGACGGCGACGGCGTGGAGGTCGCGGCACGCATCGCGGCCGAGCGTTACCATGCGGTCGGCGTGGACCTTGAGTCCGCCGTCGAGGCCCTCCTGCGCGTCCCCGTGTCGTTGCAATGCTGGCAGGGGGACGACGTCATCGGCTTCGAGAACCGGCCGGGCACGATGGGCGGCGGGTTGGCGGTCACCGGTTCCTACCCGGGCCGCGCGCGAAGCGCGGACGAGCT
The DNA here is from genome assembly GCA_903925515.1 of uncultured Verrucomicrobiota bacterium. Lineage (GTDB taxonomy): Bacteria > Verrucomicrobiota > Verrucomicrobiia > Limisphaerales > UBA9464 > UBA6176. The sequence continues at coordinate 1,752 of CAIYFP010000169.1, read as the reverse complement.
TCGCGCCGACCTTGGGCTCGCGCTCTCGTTGCTGCCGGGGCGTCACCGGGTGAACCTGCATGCCAGTTACGGCGAGTTCGGGGGCCAACGCGTGGACCGCGACGCGATCGAGCCCGGGCATTTCGAGGGCTGGATGCAATGGGCTTGTTCGCGGGGCGTCGGGCTCGACTTCAACCCGACCTACTTCGCGCACCCGCTCGCGGCGTCGGGCTTCACGCTGGCGCATCCGGATGCATCGGTCCGCTCGTTCTGGATCGAGCACGGTCGTCGTGCGCGGCGCGTGGGCAGTGCGTTCGCGGACGCGACCGGGACCGGAAGCGTGGTGAACGTTTGGGTGCCCGACGGATACAAGGACCAGCCCGCGGACCGGCGTGCGCCGAGGGAACGCCTTGCGTCCGCCATGGACGAGGTCTTCCGGGAGCCGATGGCGGGCGTCGTGGATGCCGTGGAGGGGAAGCTCTTCGGGATCGGCGTGGAGTCGTACACGGCGGGCTCGCACGAGTTCTACCTTGGTTACGCGACGACGCGCCGGAAGTGGTGGTGCCTTGACGCAGGCCACTTCCATCCCACGGAGTCCGTTGCGGACAAGGTATCGGCGGCATTGATGTTTGTTCCGGGCGTCTTGGTTCACGCGTCGCGGGGGGTGCGCTGGGACAGCGATCATGTCGTGGCCATGGACGACGCATTGATCGAGCTGGCGCGTGAGGCAGCGAGGGCGGAGCCGGGCCGTGTGCGGTGGGCGACGGACTTCTTCGACGCGAGCATCGACCGGGTGGCCGCGTGGGTCGTCGGCGCGAGGAACGTGCAGAAGGCGATCCTGATGGCGTTGCTGGAGCCACCTGGAGTCACGGAGGCGGAGGCAAGCGGAGACCTGACGCGGCGATTGGTGCTCCAGCAAGAGGCTCGTGGGTTGCCTTGGGGGGCCGCATGGGACATGGCATGCCGCAGGGCGGACGTGCCCAGGGACGGCGAATGGCTGCGCGTGGTGGAGGACAACCGCCGCCGGGTCCGCTCGGGACGCGCCTGACTTCGTGCTGGGCCGTGCGACGGGTCCCATGGGTTGCCAAGGTCGGAGGCAACGGGGGACGGGATTGGGGCTTTTCTAGCGTACCCGGGCTGTGCAGCGTCTCGCCTCGACCGTGCCATCGCCGCCGTGGTGAAATGGCAGACACAGGGGACTTAAAATCCCCATTCCGCAAGGAAGTGCGGGTTCGAGTCCCGCCGGCGGCACCACCTTCAAGAACCGCGAGGCCCCGCGTTGTCCCCATGACCACGGGCCGATCCCCAATCCCGGCGTGACCGGGAGGCAGTCCCTCGATCCACAAGCCGGCGGGCTTTGGCAGGCTGCGCGCCAACGTGCGCCCGGAGCGGCTGGGCACAACCTGCGGCATGGGCCCCCACGCCCCGGCCTTGCTCATGAGTTCGTGACGGCGTGACAGCATTTCCCGCGGCCTGACTCACGGGAACGCCGCACGAGACGCTGTTTTGGGATCACGCGAAGATCAGGGCCAAGGCAGGCCTTGGTTGATGGGGCCGGTGAACCTGAAAACGGCCGTGGCAGTGACGATCCGTCATGGCCTGAGGTGGAGCCCAAGGCCGTGCCCATGCTGTAGGCCGCGTGCCCTCACGCGGCGGCCGGGATGCCGCATTCCGAGCCTCTCTGGGGCGGAGTGGCGGCGGCATCCTGTCTCGGGTGCATGCTGGGCAAGCGGCTGGAAGCCGCTTCCACCTTCACGGGTCCTGCATGGAGGG
>CAIYFP010000168.1 GCA_903925515.1 uncultured Verrucomicrobiota bacterium | reverse complement strand
GAGGCGGCCCTTGCCTTTACCTCCGGATTCGCCGCCGCGTCCGGCACCATCCCCGCCCTCGTTGGGCCCGGCGACGTCATCCTCCTCGACCGCCTCGCTCACGCTTGCTGCATCGATGCCGCCAAGGCCAGCGGCGCTGCATGGCGCCCCTTCCAGCACAACGACCCCGGACACCTCGGCCAGCTGCTCTCCAAGGTGGATTCCCGCGGCTCCCTCAGGAGGCCTCGTGTGCTCGTCGTCACCGAGTCCGTGTTCAGCATGGACGGCGATCTCGCCCCCTTGGGGGAGATCGTGGCGCTGAAGGAGCGACACGGCGCATGGCTCATGCTGGACGAGGCGCACGCCACCGGCCTTTTCGGCCCCTCACGGGCCGGGCTCGCCGAGCACCTCGGCCTGTCCTCCAGCATCGACGTTCACCTCGGCACCCTCGGCAAGGCCGTCGGCTCGTCCGGCGGCTTCGTTGCGGGGTCGCGGGCCCTCGTCGAATGGCTGGTCAACTCGGCACGATCGTTCGTCTTCTCCACCGCCCCCTCCCCCGCTGCCTCGGCGGCCGCAATCGAGGGCATCCGGATCCTGCGCGCGGCGGAGGGTGCACAACGCAGCGCCCGGCTTTGGCACTCCATCCACCAGCTGGCGTCCATCCTGCCCTCCCTGTTCCCTTCCCCGGCGAGCGCCATCCTTCCGTGGATCCTCGGCGACGACGCCCGTGCCATCGAGATGGCATCAGCCCTCATGGAGTCGGGGTTCCTCGCCCCGGCCATCCGCTACCCAACCGTCCCAAGGCACACCGCACGGATCCGAGTCGCGCTTTCATCGGCCCATTCCAGCAACGACGTGCGGATGCTTGCCGAGGCCATCGCGTCCGCCGGCAACGTGCCGATGGCAACGCAGCCCGCCGAGCCTCAACCCATCGAAGCCAAGCATTGAGCCGTCCGCGCCCCCAGCCCATGTCCAAGCAAGGCATCCGATCCGTCGTCGCCATGGACCACGCCCATGTGTGGCATCCGTTCACCCAGATGCGCGATTGGCTCGGGTCGCGCCCCATCGTGTTGGTCTCGGGCAAGGGATCCGTCCTTCGCGATGCGAACGGCAAGGAATACCTCGACGCCAATTCCTCCATCTGGACCAACCTCCATGGACATCGCCATCCACGCCTCGACATGGCCGTCCGGCGACAGCTCGCCAAGGTCGCCCATGTCTCCGCCCTCGGCTTTGCCAACGTTCCGGCCTCACGCCTTGCCTCACGGCTCTCCCGCGAGGCGGGGCTCCCCAAGGTCTTCTTTTCCGACGACGGCTCCACGGCGATGGAGACGGCGTTGAAGCTCGCCCATGAGTTCACAAGGCGGACCCGCCGTGCCCGCGCCCGAACCCGCTTCGTCTCCATGGAAGGGGCCTACCACGGCGACACCGTGGGCGCCGTGTCGCTCGGGCACATCGACCTGTTCCACCGTGCCTATGGCGGCCTCCTCTTCCCCACCGACTCGGTCATGTCGCCCTATTGCTATCGTTGCCCGTTCAACCGGGCGCGTCCCGATGCGGCGGACGCCCGCAGCTACCGGAAATGCAACTGGGAATGCGTCGGAAGGTTCGAGTCCGTCGTCACGAAGGCCTCAAGGCACGGCAAGGCGCACGCCGCCTTCGTGTACGAGCCCGTGGTGCAAGGCGCGGCCGGCATGATCATGCAGCCCGATGGCTGGCTCCAAAGGGTCGCCGACATCGCACGGGGTCACGGACTTCTCCTCGTGGCCGACGAGGTGATGACCGGATTTGGCCGAACCGGGGGCGATGGCTTGTTCGCCGGCAACAATCAAGACGTCGTCCCGGACCTGCTCGCCGTCGCCAAGGGGCTCAGCGGCGGATACCTGCCTCTCGCCGCAACGCTCGCATCCCAGCCCATCTTCGATGCCTTCACCGGCGAATACGGGGAGTTCAAGACCTTCTTCCACGGCCATAGCTACACCGCCAACCCACTGGGATGCGCCGTCGCCCTCGAAAGCATGAAGCTCCTTTCGTCCAAGGCCTCCATCCGGCAACGGGACCTCTTGGCTTCATGGATGCAACGCGACTTGCCGCGCCTCTGGCGTCATGACGCCGTCGGCGACATCCGCGTCGAGGGCACCCTTGGCGCCGTGGAGCTCGTGAGGAACCGGGCTACACGCCAGCCCTTCCACCTTGCCGAGCGCGTCGGCGCAAGGGTGTGCGATGCCATGGCCCGCCGCGGCGTCCTCACCCGGCCCGTCGGGAACGTCGTCGTCCTCATGCCCCCGTACTGCACCACCGCCGGCCAATGGGGTCGCATCATCGAGGCAATCGACGATGCCATGGAGGAGTTGTCGCCAGCCTGACGCGGTCGCCGGCGTCCGGTCCGGTCCGTCGTCTTCCCGCCGGGCCGACACCCCGAGTTCAGGGGATTCCGGGCCGGCGTCGCTCCGTGCCACGTTCTCCGGTGTCAAACATGAGCCCACCGCAAGAGCTTGCATGCCTCGTCGCCGGCCAACGTCGGCACGGCGGCCCACGTCTCGCCGTCCGGAATCCCTATTCCGGCCAGCTATCCGGCACCGTCGAGACCGTCGGAAGGGCCGAGGCCGACGAGGCCCTCGGTGCCGCGTTGTCCTTTCGCAACACCCCATCCCGATACCAACGAGGCGAAATCCTCGACCGAACCCGGGCCGCCCTCGACGCACGCCGCGAGGAGTTCGCCCGCACCATCACGTCCGAAGCCGGGCTGGCCCTTCGGGAGGCGCGCTATGAGGTTGGCCGCACCATGGACGTGCTCCGCTTCGCGGCCATGGAGGCCCTCCGCGACGACGGGCAGATCTTTTCCTGCGACGTTTCCGCCCAAGGCAAGCCGCGCAAGATCTTCACCACGCGGGAGCCGCTCCGCTGCGCCGTCGCCATCACCCCCCTTCAACCATCCCCTCAACCAGGTCGCGCACAAGGTCGCCCCGGCCATCGCCGCCGGGACGCCCATGGTTCTCAAGCCATCCGAGAAGACCCCCCTCGTCGCGCTGCGCTTCGCCGAGCTCCTCCATGAATGTGGCCTTCCGGGCCCGATGCTCTCGGTCCTGCTCGGCCCCACCCATGACGTGGCCGAGCATCTCGTCCGGCATCCCGAGGTCGAGGTCGTCGCATTCACCGGCTCCGTTCCCGTCGGCAAGCACATCGCCTCGACGGCCGGGTACAAGAAGCTCGTCCTGGAGCTCGGCGGAAACGACCCGCTCATCGTCCTCGACGACGCCGACCTTGACCTTGCCGTCACCCTTGCCGCCGAGGGCAGCTACCGGAACTCGGGCCAGCGATGCACCGCCGTGAAGCGCATACTCGTCCAGCGCGGGATCCTGCCCCGGTTCACCCATGGGCTCGTCCAACGCACCCGCGAGTACGTCTGCGGCGATCCCATGGCCGAGGAAACACGCGTCGGGACCGTCATCGACGAGGCTGCCGCGAAGGGCCTCGAGGCCGCCGTCTCGGACGCGGTCGCCCAAGGCGCGAAGGTCCTTGCCGGAGGCCAACGTTCGGGTGCCTTGCTCCAGCCCACCGTCATGGCGGATGTCCCGCGCACCGCCCGCGTGGTCGTGTGCGAAAGCTTTGGCCCGCTCGCCCCCATCATCCCCGTGGACGACCTTGACGACGCCCTCGCGCTCGCCAACTCCACCGCGTACGGCCTCAGCTCCGGCGTCGTGACCCGCAACATGGAACACGCCATCAAGGCCATCCGCTCCCTCCGTTGCGGCACGGTCAACATCAACGAGGTGCCAGGCTTCCGCATCGAGTCCAGCCCCTTCGGCGGAATCAAGGACTCCGGCCTCGGGATCAAGGAGGGCGTCATCGAAGCCATCAAGGGCTACACCTATGTGAAGACCTTCAGCCTGCCATGGTGACATCCGTCACGGCGATGCGGGGCGTTGCCGCCCCAAATCCACGCGCAAGCCATTCCTGAGTGCCCGCTTCCCGCCTCGCGCTGAGCCGACGCCGGGTTGAAAAGACAGGTGCTCGTGGCGTCATCGCGTCATGGCGGGAAAACACCAAGCCGCCTCATGCGCGGATTCCGAGATGCATCCCGGGGTTCATGCCCATCCGCCACAACCCCGTGTTGGCACGAAGCCTGCCGCAAACCGCCCGCTTGCGGAGCGCGAGCTCCCTCCCCCTTGCGCGAGGATGTGGGCCTGTCCTCAAGCCTTGCCTCGGGTCTTCCCTGCGGCAACCCCACACCGGCGATGGATGAAACACGACACGAGCCCCTGCATCGTGCTGCCTGTCGCTTGCGGCCTTGCTTCGTCATGAGCCGCCAGCCAAACGGCACCCACTCCCTCAACATCGGCCGTCGTGGTGGTCGCAGGGGCGAGGGTTCCATGCCAAATCAAGGCTGCAGCCCGCCGATGAACCGCGGCCACGCGGGCTGCGTCGGGCGTCCGCCCCCCTGCCGCCATGCACTTCAGACGTCCCGACAGGCCGACTTCATTTCGGGGCCTCGACTCCTCCGGGTCTGCTCGAAGGGTTGAGTGGGTCCCGCGTCCGGCACAAGGATCCCGTGCGTGGAGCATCAAGGAAGCAACGATTCGCCCCATCGGGCTGCCATGCAGCCGTCCGCCGACGAAACGTTCCCGGACACGAACGAGCCGGGCGAGCACTGGCGTTGGTGCCCCCGGTGCAGCCATGAGTTGCACAACGAGAAGTGCAAGCTGCGTTGCCCGCGTTGCCATTACTTCATGAGCTGCTCGGACTTTGATTGACTTCGCCGCAGCCCTGCCGCTTCCCTCACCGCGACGATTTCGCTGAATCACACAAGAAGACCCCATGAGCGTACTGGTTGTTGGCACCACGGCACTGGACTCCATCAAGACCCCGAAGAGCGAGAACCCCCGCCTGTTGGGTGGCTCTGCCAGCCATGCCGCCGTCGCATCGTCCTTCTTCGCGCCCACACGCCTCGTCGGGGTCGTTGGTGGCGACTTTCCGCCCAAGTACATCCGCCTCTACAAGAAGCACGACCTCTGCCTTCAAGGCCTTGAACGGGTCAAGGACGGACGAACCTTCCACTGGTCCGGCGAATACGAGGTCAACATGAACAACCGCCGAACCCTCGAGACCGTGCTGGGCGTCATCGAGAACTGGCAGCCTGCCATTCCCGGCGACTACGAGGCCTGTCCCTACGTGCTCCTTGCCAACATCTCCCCGGCGGTCCAGCTGAGGGTCCTCGACCAGATGTCCCGGCCCAAGTTTGTCGTCGCCGACACGATGGACCTCTGGCTTAACATCGCCCTCGACGAAGTCCTCCGCCTGCTCAAGCGAATCGACTGCCTGGTCCTCAACGATTCCGAGGCCAAGCAACTCACCGACGACGACAACGTCGTCTCGGCCCTCCCCAAGATCCATCGGCTCGGGCCCCGCTACGTCATCATCAAGAAGGGCGAGCACGGGTCCATCCTCTCCTCCCCCAAGGGCCTCTTCGTCGCCCCCGCCTACCCCCTCCGCAAGGTCGTGGACCCCACCGGCGCCGGCGACTCCTTCGTCGGTGGCTTGATGGGCTACCTTGCCAGCCGCAAGGCTGGCTCCGTCGATGCCCACCTGCGCCGCGCCATCATCCACGGCGCCGTCATCGCCTCCTTCTGCTGCGAGGGCTTTGGACTGACCGT
>CAIYFP010000167.1 GCA_903925515.1 uncultured Verrucomicrobiota bacterium | reverse complement strand
GGGTCCCTCGTGGGAGGACCCCCAGACTTCCCCGGCGTCGCCGGGAATTGGCTTTGGCGGGTGATCTGGTCTTGGTCATTGACTTGAGGTGGGGTTCGGCGCATCCGGGAGCGGCTCCGATGATTTGCACCCCTCCGACTCTCCGCGCCGTCCTCCGGAAGACGGGTGCGGCGTTCACGCTGATCGAGCTCCTGGTGGTGATCGCCATCATCGCCATCTTGGCAGGAATGCTCCTCCCGGCACTCGCCCGGGCGAAATACTCCGGGATGCGCAGCGCCTGCCTGAGCAACATCCGACAGCAGTACCTCTCCCAGATCCTCTACTCGTCGGACCATCGCGGGAAGTTCCCGGTCCACGACGACGGCAGCCCCGACTACCACCGGACCGGTGGCCGGAAGGACAGCATCGTCAACCTGCTCAAGGGCAAGTACCTCCCGAACTCCGCCATCCTGATCTGTCCCATCACGCGGAAATCCTTCGGCAGGCGGGGGTGTAAAAGGGTTTCTGTAAATTGCTTAAGACTTCACTTCACCTCCCTCCCTTTGGGGGGAGGCGAAGCGAAGGCGAGCGTAGCGAGCCCAGCGTAGCCGACCCCCAAAGGGAGGGAGGTGAAACCGGCCGCGAAAAACTGGTCGAGGGCGGGCCATGTTGGCTTCCTGTTGGGGTGGTTCGAAACACTTCCAACACCAACCTCACATGGCCCACCAAGCCCAAGCTGAACTCCTCAACACACTCGTGCAACTCCTCAGCGAGCAAGGCATCGAAGGCATAGCCGAAGGGATTCGCCTCCTCGTCAACGAAGCCATGCGCCAAGAGCGCAGCCAGTTCCTCAAAGCCGAACCCTACGAACGGACAGACTCCCGCATCGGCTACTCCAATGGCTACAAGACCAAGTGCCTCAACACCAGGGTGGGTCCGATCACCTTCGATGTCCCTCAGGTCCGCGGTGGCCCAGACTTCTATCCCAGCGCCCTCGAAAAGGGCATCCGCAGCGAACAAGCCCTCAAACTCGCCCTGGCCGAGATGTACGTCCAAGGCGTGTCTACCCGCAAAGTCGCCGCCATCGTCGAGCAGCTCTGTGGCTCCTCCGTCAGCTCCACTCAGGTCAGCCTCTGCGCCGCAAGACTCGACGCCGAACTCGAGGCCTGGCGCAACCGACCGTTGGCCCAGTTCCCCTATGTCCTGCTCGATGCCCGCTACGAGAAGGTCCGCCAGAACGGCCAAGTCATCGACTGCGCTGTCCTCATCGCCGCCGGCATCGGGATGGACGGAAAGCGCACCATCCTCGGTGTCAGCGCCGCCCTCAGCGAGGCCGAGGTCCATTGGAGAACCTTCCTGAGTTCCCTCCATAAACGGGGACTCAGCGGAATCCAGTTGATCGTCAGCGATGACCACGCAGGCCTCGGCGCGGCCCGCAGGGCGGTCTTCCCGTCCGTGCCCTGGCAGCGCTGCCAGTTCCATCTCCAGCAGAACGCCCAGGCCTACGTCCCCCGCCTGGACCAACGCGCCGCTGTCGCCCATGACATCCGCTCCATCTTCAACAGCCCGGATCTGTCCACTGCCCAAGCCCGACTCAAGGCGCTCGTCGCCCGCTACGCCCCCACCCATCCCAAACTTGCAGCCTGGATGGAGGAGAATCTCCCCATGGGCTTCACCGTCTTTAACCTCCCACAGGCCCATCAGCGCCGCCTCCGAACCACCAATGCCCTCGAACGGGTCAACATGGAGCTCAAACGCCGGACTCGAGTCGCGCGACTCTTCCCCAATGAGGCCTCCCTGCTGCGCCTGATCAGCGCGCTCCTCGAAGAGCAAAGCCAGGAATGGGAAACAGGAAGAATCTACCTCAGCATGGAATGCCAAACCCAGCCCTCTGTTTGACCGCCCCCTGACAATTTACAGAAAAGATTTTGCGCCGCCAGAGGTGGTGTTGGACGACATGTTGCACTCATAAAAGCGTGGATACCTTGCGATTGACCAGGTAGGCGGGTTCAGAAGTCCGCTTCCTGCCGGCGCATTTTCTAGATCTGATTCCAATCAAGAACATGTGGAGAGAGGTAAAGAACGCACTCCGCTCTGCCGAAGCACGTGTTGAAGAGGCGATCGTCGATACGGCGGCTGCGGCATTCGCATTAATCATCCCTAGCGACGCGATCAAATGGCTTACTTAACACAACAACGCACTCCTTAGACTCCTCTAACTCAATGGGAGGTAAGTGCAGTAAATTCCAAACCGATTGACTGGAGCTGTTCCACGTTGTCCTTTAGGAAGAAATCTTATGCAGCTGCCTAACGAATCGTTCTTACATTTTGTCTCAGTATTCCGACTGCTACCCGTGATTGGACTACTCTTGGGGGCATCTGCCTTGCCTTTAACTGCCCAAACCCTAAGCGGAATCTTTCAGTGCCAATCGATCTTCATGGACGTCGCCTCAAGCTCGAATCTGCGTCAGGTCAAGTTCACAACACCCTCGTCAAATGCCGGAAGTGACCCGCAGCTACCCATGAATGGCGAGTTAGAGTACCACCCCGGCGACGTTAATCTCTACCAGTCCTACTGGTTAATGTATCAAGGGAATCAATTGGCCGACCGTGGTCTAGTTAAAATTGGTGGTGTCAGTCTTCTTTTGGATGACGACTTTGATGGGATTCCGAACTTTGTTGAGCGGAACCTTGGGGCCGATGTGGTCGCTAGCATCGTCGTTGTCTCCCCGAATCATGCGGGACCTCGGAACGGTACCATCTCACTAAGCCGATGGGCCGGTCAAACAAGCGGCAAAGCAGTTGTTCGATTCAACGACGGCGAGGTGTACAACTCAAATTGGTCAATCCCGTTGATGGATGTTTCTGGAACCTACGATTTAGGAAAGCGCACCATCCAACTGCGGGCCAATTCCTCAACGATCGAGCCGGGCACCTTAACAGCAAACTATCAAATAAACCCAAACAATAGCGTCACACTGTATGACGTTGTCCTGCAATTGGATGGTGGCCATCGCATAACCTCAACCCCAGTCACATTAGCGAGATCAGGGAGGACCTATCGATGCATCATCGAATTTGCTGATGGGTGCCCTGCAATCACGAGCTACCCGGACTTCCGCCGCTGGATACTCGAACTAACTGACCCCGCCGATAGCGATGGAGATGGTATTCCTAATTTTTC
>CAIYFP010000166.1 GCA_903925515.1 uncultured Verrucomicrobiota bacterium | reverse complement strand
GGATGGGGTCCTTGGGATCCATCCGTTGGCCACTCCATCCGCGTCCATGGCCGGAGCCGTGAGCCGAAAAACTTCTTACGGGGGGATTCGGCCCCCCCTTCCCCCTTTCCGCCACGCCGCGTTCGCGGCATCCTGCGCCGCGCCATGAACCCCCATTGGAAAGGTGTTTTTCCCGCCATCACCACGCAGATGCACAAGGACGGGTCGATCGACGTCGATGCGACCGCCGCGCACGCCGCGGTCCTCGTCCGGTCCGGCGTCACCGGCCTCGTGTTCCTTGGCTCGCTGGGCGAGAACCAGTCGATGTCCGCAGACGAGAAGCGATTGCTGCTGGGCGAGATGGTCAAGTCCGTGAAGGGCCGGGTCCCGGTCCTGAGCGGCGTCGCCGAGTCGTCCGTGGCCGAGGCATGCCGCTACGCGCGCGATGTGGAGGAATTGGGCGCGGACGGCCTGATGCTGATGCCGCCCATGATCTACAAGTCGCCGGACCCCCGCGAGTCCCTGCACCATTTCCGGACGGTGGCCCGCGCGACGGGGCTTCCCATCATGATCTACAACAACCCGATCAGCTACGGGCACGACATCACCCCCGGGCTGTTCGCGGAGCTGGCGTCCCAGAAGAACTTCGTGGCATTGAAGGAGAGCTCGGGCAACACGCGTCGCATCACCGACCTTCACAACGTCGTGGGCGGCCGGTACGCCATCTTCACGGGCGTGGACGACCTTGCGCTGGAGTCCGCCATCCTTGGGATTGACGGATGGGTCGCGGGCTCCGGCATAGCCTTCCCGGAGGAAAACCAGCGCTTCTGGGAGCTGACGCGCAAGGGGCGGTGGGACCAGGCGCGGGAGCTGTATCGTTGGTTCACGCCGCTCCTGCACCTCGACACCCACCCGAAGTTCGTCCAGTACATCAAGCTGGCCGTGCAGGAGGCGGGGCTTGGAAAGGAATGGACCCGCGCCCCGCGTCTCCCCCTGACGGGCGCCGAGCGCAAGCACGTCCTCGCCATCATTCACGAGGGCATCCGTACCCGTCCCAAGGGGTGAGCCTCCCCGCCGCGTGAAGCCATGGACTCCGCCCGCAGGCTTGTTTGCCCCGGGCATTCCCATAGGCTGCCGGTTCCTTTGAGATGAGCGAACCTGCGATCACGCCGGAGTTGGTGGGGCGTCACAACCTGACGCCGGACGAATACCAGAAGATCCTCGGCATCCTCGGACGGGAACCGTCCTACACCGAGCTCGGGATTTTCTCGGTCATGTGGAGCGAGCACTGCTCCTACAAGAACACGCGCCCCGTCCTCAAGACCTTCCCCACCAAGGGCTCACGCATCCTCGTCGGGGCCGGCGAGGAAAACGCCGGCATCATCGACGTCGGCGACGGCATCGCCATCGCGTTCAAGATCGAGTCCCACAACCACCCCTCCGCGGTGGAGCCCTTCCAGGGTGCCGCCACCGGCGTCGGCGGCATCATCCGCGACATCTTCACCATGGGCGCCCGGCCCGTCGCGGGCCTCAACTCGCTCCGGTTCGGCTCCCTCTCCAACCCCGCCGTCCGACGCCTCTTCTCCGGCGTCGTCTCCGGGATCGCCCACTACGGCAACTGCTTCGGCATCCCCACCATCGGGGGCGAGGTCTATTTCGACGCGTCCTATGAGGGCAACCCTCTGGTGAACGCCTTCTGCATCGGCGTCCTCCGCCACGAGCAGATCACCCGTGGGGCGGCCCATGGCGTGGGCAACCCCGTGTTCTACGTGGGGCCCGCCACGGGCCGGGACGGCCTTGCGGGCGCGGCGTTCGCCTCCAAGGACCTCACGGAGGAATCCGCCGAGCAACAACGCGGGGCCGTGCAGGTGGGCGACCCCTTCATGGAGAAGCTCGTGTGCGAGGCATGCCTTGAGCTCCTCGCCACCGGCGCCGTGGCCGGCATGCAGGACATGGGCGCCGCCGGGCTCACCTGCTCCACCTGCGAGACCGCCGCACGCGCCGGCACCGGCATCGAGATCGAGCTCGACCGCGTCCCCCAGCGCGCCCCGAACATGTCCTCGTACGAGATCATGCTGTCCGAGTCCCAGGAACGCATGCTTGTCGTCGTCAAGAAAGGCCGCGAGGAGGAGGTCAAGCGCGTCTTCGACAAGTGGGACCTTCCATGGTCCGAGATCGGCATCGTCACGGACTCCGGCCGAATGGTTGTCCGCCACCATGGCCGCGTCGTCGCGGACATCCCGGCCCGCCAACTGGCCGACGATGCCCCCATCTACTTCCGCGAGTTCAAGGAGCCGGAATCCATGGCGCGCGTCCGGGCGTTCACCCTGTCCAGCGTCCCGCCCGTCACCGACCCCGCCACCGCCCTCAAACGTCTCCTCGCCGACCATTCCATCGCTTCCAAGAACTGGGTGTACCGCCAGTACGACCACATGGTCCGCGACGGCTCCGTGGTGTGCCCCGGGAGCGACGCGGCCGTCATTCGCATCAAGGCGGACTCGTTGCCGGTCCTGCCCGTGGGTCATCCCGCCGCGGACAAGCCCGTCCCCGAGAAGTACGTGGCCATGTCCGTGGACTGCAACGGGGCCCACGTCGCCCTCGACCCCTACGAGGGCGGCAAGGCCGCCGTCGTCGAGGCCTGCCGCAACATCGCCTGCGCCGGCGCCCTGCCCCTCGGCGCCACCGACAACCTCAACTTTGGCAACCCCCACAACCCCGCCATCTTCTGGCAAATCCGCGAGTCCGTTCGCGGCCTTGCGGACGCCTGCCGCGCCCTCGGCGCGCCCGTCACGGGCGGCAATTGCTCCCTTTACAACCAGCGCGGCGCGCTCGGCGCCATCGACCCCACCCCTACCGTCGCCGTCGTGGGGCTCGTCGAGGACCTCGCGCACGTGACCACCCAATGGTTCAAGCAGGAGGGCGACGCCGTCCTGCTGCTGGGCGAGCCGGTGGACCAGGTGGACCCGTTGCAAGGCCTTGGCGGTTCCGCGCTGCTACGGGTCGCGCATGGCATCAAGGACGGCCTGCCCCCGCGCTGCCCTCTCGACGTCGCCCAGACGCTGCACACGACCCTCGTCGGCTTGATCCGCGAGGGCGTCGTCCGCAGCGCCCATGACTGCTCCGACGGAGGCCTTGCGGTCGCGCTCGCGGAATGCTCGATCTCGGAGCTCGTCGCGCGGGAGACGCCCCGGCTGCTCGGCGCCCGAATCGACCTGACGCCGCTCGCCAAGGAGGGAATGCGGGCCGACGCCCTGCTGTTCGGCGAGACCCAGAACCGCGTGGTCATCACGGTGCGCCCGGAGGATGCCGGGCGCGTGCTCAAGCAGGCCTCGATCCTCGGCGTGCCCGCCGCGAGGATCGGCGTGGTGGGCGGTGACTCCCTGTGGGTCCAGACCGCGCAGGGCGAGTGGTCCGCGCCGCTTGCCCAGCTGCACGACGCATGGTGGAACAGCATCGCCCGCGCGATGTCCGCCTCCTGAGCCCCCGCCACGACATGAGCGACGCACCGCACGATGGCGCGGGCCGGATGATCGAGCCCACGCACCCGCACTTCGCCGGGTTCATCTTCAAGATCCAGGCGAACATGGACCCCCGGCATCGCGACCGCATCGCCTTCGTCCGCATCGTCTCCGGCAAGTTCGACCGCGACATGGTCGTCACACACGTCCAGTCCGGGCGCAAGGTCCGGTTGTCCTCGTCCCACAAGCTGTTCGGCAACGAACGCGAGACCGTGGACGAGGCCTACCCGGGGGACATCATCGGGCTCGTGGGACACGACGGCTTCGGGATCGGCGACACGCTGACGACGGACCCGCGGGTGCGGTTCGACGAGATCCCCCGGTTCCCGCCCGAGGTGTTCGAGTCCTTCCACAACCCGAACACCGCGAAGTACAAGCAGTTCAGGCAGGGGCTCGACCAGTTGCTGCTCGAGGGCGTGGCGCAGGCCTTCCACCTCAAGGACACCGCCAGCCGCGTCCCGCTCCTTGCCGCCGTGGGCCCGTTGCAGTTCGAGGTCCTGCAATACCGGCTCGAGACCGAGTACGGCGCCGAGACGCGCAGGGAATCTGCCCCGTTCACGGCGGTGCGGTGGCTTCCCACGGGCATGACAGCCGAGGCCCTCGATGCCCTGCCCTTGCCAACCGGCGGCCGAATTGCCTTCGACCAAGACCAGAATCCCGTGGTGCTGTTCCCCAGCGACTGGTCCGTCGGCTATTTCGCCCAGAACAACCCCTCCGTGCCCCTCGCCTTGCTCGCGCCCAAGAAGGGATAGGAGTGCGCTCCCGCGCGGCCGGCGCCAAGGCCCGGTGGCCCCAGCACGAGGCGCCTCACGGCGGCGTGACGCTCACCCGAACAAACACCTCCGGGCCGGACGGCAACGGAACGACCGCCTCCTCGTCGGCGGCCATGCGACGGGGACGGTTCGCGGGATGATCAACCGGGCTCCACGGCCCCCCCAGCGCGGGCGCGGACTGCACCACGAATTCATGGTGCGCCCTCCGCAGGAACCGGGCCCCCAGTCCGCCGCCCGGAATTCGCTCGATGGCCAGTCGCATGCGGTCGCCCGGGTCCGCCGGGTTCGTCCCGGCCGAGAACTCCAGCAGGTTGGGGTCGCCATCGCCATCGAAGTCGGCTTCCGGCAGCGCATCCCCTGCGTTCGCCCCGGGAAGGATGGCTCGCGCCCACGCGGGGTAACTCGGCCGGTTGGTCAGCCCATGAATCCATGAACGCATGAGCACGGCCGCGTTGGTGTTCACGATCGAGGAGCCCAGCGGCGGCATCCGGAGCGGCCCTTGCTCGGCCACGCGCCGGAACAGGACCGATGCCGAGGGCGAGCCCGGCTCGACAAGGTTGGTGGCCAAGACCTCGTAAAGGGTCCCGCTAGGGTGAACCGCCGGCATGGAGACCAACCCGGCCTTTTCCAACGGGGCATGAGCAAGGGCACTCCATGGGGATCGATTGCCCGTGCCAGGCTGGTGGCATCCCACGCAGTTGACCTCAAGATACGACCGCACGCGATGCTCGATGGACACGGACTCATCCTCCAGCGGCGGGTGGGCGCGGAGAAGGTTGGGCCGGATGGGAGGCCGTCCCTCGAAGCAGCCCATGTCGGACAGCACGGTGAGTTGGTTGGTTCCCCCGGACCCGGCCCGGTTGAGTTGCGCCGTGTTGAAGGACAACGCCGGCCCCCCGGCGTCCGTGTGGCATGTCCGGCACTCGGCCCAGCCCGGGTAGCGCCAACGTTGCCTCCGCGTCCCCCCAGCCGTCTCCACCACGACGTCCTCCTCCGCGCCGCTCTCCGGCACCAGCACCGCCTCCGTCTCGTCGTCCGTCCAGCGATACGTGACGCCATATACGGAGTTCACCGTCTTCACCAGCACGCGCGTCTCGATCCGCCGCATCCGGCCCGGATCCACGTCGCTGACGGGTAGGTCAAAGTGCTTGACCCATGCCGTCCCCGGCGGGGCGCTCCATGCCCTGACGGCGTCGAAGCGCACCAACCCGTCGCCTTGCGGCAGGACGAACCATCGTCGCTTGACGGCATGGTCGGACCAGAACGGCTGGTTCACCTCGTACGACACCAACTCGGGCCTCGGACGCAGATCCTCGACGGACTCGAAGAAGCCCGCAGCCGTCAGGTTGCCCGGAAGCGAGACGGTGCGGGATTGCTTCTCGAGCACGAACAAGCCGTCTCCGGCAAGCCACACGGTGCCGCTCACCGGGTCATGCGCGATCGTCGCGATCGCAGGTTGGAAGCCCAGCAACTCCGG
>CAIYFP010000165.1 GCA_903925515.1 uncultured Verrucomicrobiota bacterium | reverse complement strand
TGGAACCGTTCGATGACCATGCGGGCAATGGCGCCCGTCATGGGCGCGCCGCCAGCGGCAACCTCCTCGATGGCCGACACGATGGCGGCAGAGGGCGCGCTTTTGAGCAGGTAGCCCACCGCGCCGGCGCTCAAGGCATCAAAGACTACTTTCGGGTCATCGAAGAGCGTCAGGACTAAAACCATCGTCCTGGGAAATCGGCGCCGCACCTCGGCCGTTGCCGTGATGCCGTCCATGGATTCGCCCAATTGGATGTCCATGAGGACGACGTCCGCTGGGGCGGAAGCCAATCCGTCCAGGAGTCCGTTAAGCTTGCCCCAGCCGCCCACCAGTTGGAGATGGGCCTGCCCCTCGATCAAGCGAGTCAGGGAATCCCGCATGGGCGGATAATCTTCGAGAAAGGCCACCCGAATTGGGTCCGATGCAGGACTGGGGGGCGTCGCGCTCATTCGATGGGTTTGTAGGCGGTCCAGGCAAAGCCCTGCAATAGCATCACGATGCGAACAGGGGGCGGAGTGGAATCCAGGCCTCGAGCTCCGTGCCTGCACCCGGGGTGGACCGTATCTCCAGGCGGCCTCCAAGGCGGGTGACGCGGGTCTGGAGATTGCTTAGGCCATGTCCGCCGGGGCCCACGTGTTCCGGGACGAATCCGCGCCCGTCGTCGGCCAGAAGCAGATGCAGGCTTCCATCCATGCAGTCCACCCGAAGGCGGACTTGCCGTGCGCCGGCGTGCTTGGCGACGTTGGCCATGCCCTCGTCAAGCCATGCCAAGAGCTCACGTCGCCAGCGGCCGTCAATCGGTTGCGCGGGCAACGCGGTGGGAAGCTCGAGCCGCAAGGCCGGCGAATCATGCGGGAAGAAGCGTTCAATGCGCGAGGCGAGGACCCGGACCAAGGCGTCGAGCCGATCCTCGGCCGGGTCCGTGAGCCACACCAGGGTCTGGAGTCGTTCCAGCAGGTTTCGGGCGGCCTCGCTCATGTTCACGGAGCCGGTCTCGGCGGCGAGGTAGATGCGGGCCAGTTCGCTGCCGAGGCCGTCGTGCATGTCCCGGGCGAGGCGGCGGCGTTCGTCCTCCACGGCACGGGCCTGGTGCAAGGCCGCAAGTTGTCGCTGGAGCCGAAGCCGGCGCAGGACCAGCCACACCGCGATCGCGGAGGCCATGATGACCGCACCGATGCGAACGGACGTCCGTTCCCACCAGAGCGGGCGCACCTCAAAAGACCATTGAGCGACCTCGGGATGCCATGGGCCGTCGGCCACCGCTGCCCGGACCTCAAAGCGGTAAGGACCGGGCTTCAATCCCGCGTAGGAAGCCTCGCGATGCCGGTCGGCGGCGTGCCATGCGGCATCGATGCCCTCCAACCGGTATTCCAAATGAACCTCGTGGCCTGCCGAGGGGAACGGCGCGGTGAAGCGAAGGTGCAAGGCCCGTCCGGTACCATGGACGAAGGCATGGCTTGTGAGGGTCGACGTCGGCCGGGATCCCGGTGCCGCGGCAAGGTCGTGGGCTTCAGTGATGATGGGCCGAGGTGCCACCAGGGCGGGAATACGGCGGGGATCGAGCCTCACCGCCCCGCGGGTCGTGGCGAACCACAGGGTGCCATCGGCCTCACAAGCGCTCGCGGGAAATCCGCTGTTGCCCTCCATGCCCGCCAATCCGTCCGGGCCGCCGGCGTACCGGGGCCGCACTCGGCCGTCCCGCCCCTCGACCACGGCGTTGAGACCGGCCACCGAGAAGCGAGCCAGGCCTTGGTGTCCTAGCAGCCAGAGGTTGCCGTGGCCATCGGGTTGGATGGCAAGGACCAGATCCTCTGCAAGGCCCTGTCGAGTCGTCCATCGGTCCCAACCACCGTCGTCACGCTGACGATACAATCCCTCCGTGGACCCAACCCACGGGCGACGCCCCCCCTCCCACCCTAGAACGGTGGCGGCCCGGGGATTTCCCGGCAGCGGCAGGGGTTCCCACGCCCCGCCGACCGGCCGATGGAACAATCCTCGATTCAGGCTCCCGAGAAACACTTCACCATCGGGACCCGCCTCCCAACCAATCCACAAGCTGTCCGAACGAAGGCCAACAACGGGGGACCATTGTCCGTCTGTTCCCCTCGCCCAAACGCCGCCGCTGCCGCCCGCGACCCAATGGCGCAATCGGTCGGCCACGATGAAGTCGGGCCTTGGCCGTGGCGGTACCCACTCGGTGGACACACCGTCGGGGTTCAGTCGTTGAATCGTGGGGGTCGCGGTCAACGCCTCGTTCCGGGACAGGGCAAGGATGGAATGGCTGATTTCGCCGGACGGCCATGCGATCGGTTCGAATCGGTCATTGAGGCGACGGGCGGCACCGGCCTTGGTCTGGACCCAAAGGCCCCCGTCGGGACTTGCGCTGATCGACCAGACGTCGCGGCTGGGAAGGCCGTGCCGCTCATCGAAGACCTCCACATCAACGGGACGAAGGCGGAGGACCCCCGACGTCTTGGTGCCGAACCAAAGGGTTCCTGATGCATCCTCGAATCCACGGATGAAGGTCTCGTCCGGGGGAACCAGCCTCGTATTGAAGGGTCGAATTCCATCCGCACCTGGTCGAAGGACTCCCAGCCCACGACGCCCGCCGTCAACCGTCCCCAGGGCCACCCAGAGGTATCCGACCCGGTCCACCAACAAGGGTTCCGCATCAGCCCCGTCCCACTGCCGACGAATCTGGGCGGTCACCGCATCGATCTCGAACAAGTTCCGCCCCATCGAGGCCCAGACGGTGTCACCCCGGCTGGCGATTCGTCCGATGGCACCGGATGGCGGAACCACCACCTCGAGATGCGACTCAGCCATAGTCAGCCTGAGAACGGCTACGCCTGCGGAGGAGGCCAACCAAACTTGGCGGTGGGTCGAGACCGCAATGTCCCGCACGCTGAAGTTGTGAGGTGCTCGGCGGATTCGGCCTGGGAGTCCGTGGGCAATGCCCCACTCCCCGCCCGCCACGATTTCATCGCCAACGGCGGCGAGGACTTCGCAGGGCTCATTCACGCCTTGCTCGATTTGGAATCGAGCCTGGGTGGCATCCACATGGCCGATGGTGGAACCGACGGACAGCCAGAGACGCCCGTCGCCGGTCACTGTCATGGCCCGGACGGAGCCGGCAAGGAAGCCCGCCACTCGGTCGGGGTTCATGGTGACGACTTCCTCCCCGTCGTATCGCGCCAGCCCGCCCCATGTTCCAACCCACAGATAGCCGTCCGGCGTCTGCGCAATTGGATAGATCGTATTCTGAGGCAGCCCGTCGTGGGTCGTCAGTTGATCGACCTTGAAGTCATCCTCCACGGGCCGTTCGGCGGCTGCGAGGGAAAGCACACCGATCAGGCAACCCAGTTGGAAAGCAATTCGGTGCACCCTAAGAAAGGCATGTCTCATTCCGTCCGCGTACGACATGGCTGGGCCTTTGGTTCCTTTCACGCAAAGTCTCAGTCAATACCGTTCCATGCCAATCCTCGTGGCTCGGCGCGCCTATCAAGACCCTGCTGAACCGTGATGTTCCAGATTGAACCCAGTTCCCAGTGAGTATTCCACCATCAACCCATCCTCCAAGCACGAAGGCCCCTGCAAATGCCCTTTCCCGAGTAGCCCGGCTCACCCTCCCATCCGAGCTCCCGACAGCCGGTGCTTCCAGGACCGTCGGGCTGCACGCGCTACGCTCGCCGAGGGCACATCGAAACGTCGCTCCCCCGCTGGGGCAAAGGGCGGTAGTTGAGTCGGGCACACTTGCTGCACACCTGTTCCTCCGGTGTTTATTTTCCGAAGTAATCGTGCAGTGCCAGTGCTGCCCCAGAAAGAATGCTTCAGACCAGCGCCTGCCGGTTTGAGCAATGTCGGCGAGACTGGACGGGGTCCGGATCCGAAACCTTCTGGCGCGAGGACACCGACATCGGCCGCCAACACTCGCTCCGCACCAAGAACAAGGCTGAGGCCACCCCGCTCCTCCACGGCCGCAACGAAGCCCACGCCGTCCCCTTCTCCAACCTCCAGATGACGCAGGAGTATATGGTGGCCGCCGATCCCAAGACGACGACGCGCGCCTGGCAGGACGTCTTCGACACCATCCTCCGCCAGATGCACGGCGAGACCCAGCGCCGCTTGCGCATCGCCGCCCAAGACAAGGCGATCCCGGAACTCCTCAAGTTGCCGCTCATCGAGACCTGCGCCGAGCACCTCCCGAGCGCCATGGAGGTCGGCAAGGTGTCCACCAACGTGTATCTGCGTCGTGTCCACAACTTCGCCTTGGAAGTGAGCTGGCTGCCCGCACCGATCATCCCCAAGTGCCAGTGGCCTGCCGGGAGGCACCGCAAACGCCGCGCCATCCCTCTCGACGAACACACCCGCATCGTCGCCGCCGAGTCGAACCCGGAACGCCGGTCGTTCTACGAGCTCGCGTGACACATCGGCGCCTCCTTTCGGTCACTCTCAACATGGACGCAGGGCCGGCCTGCCGACACGCTTTGAAAGTCTTCCACGACAAAGCAGTCTCCGGTCTGCGCCTTTCCAGCGAGAGGTTTCTCTGGAGCGGTTCGCCGATGCTGGTTTCGACCCAGCATCGGCGCTTCCGTTTTGGACTTCGACCATGTCCATTGGAGGATCCAAATCCACGCGTAAGGAGGACGGAAGCTCGCGATCTGCAAGCAGGTGAGTGGCGGCAGACTGCGTGCCAACACGCGATCGTAGCGGATGGGCGACTGCGGCATGCGCGCGGGTGGCCACATCCCAAGTGACCTCGGCGTCCATCTGCCATGAAGCCGGAGGCTTCCCAGCGTGTAGCCGGTGGTCGAGGAGCGAAG
>CAIYFP010000164.1 GCA_903925515.1 uncultured Verrucomicrobiota bacterium | reverse complement strand
GTTTTGCCTCGGCTGAAACCGCCGAAATCGGGATTGAGCTTGCAGACTGGGCCCGGGAGAAAGGCTCAGCACGATGAGTCAGAAGGAACGACGCCACTTCAGTGGCGAGGAAAAGGTCCGGATTCTCCGCCAGCACCTGCTGGACGGGAAGCCGGTGTCCGAGGTCATCGAGGCGCACGGGATCAACCTGGGCATGTTCTACCCGTGGCAGAAGGCCTTCTGCGAGAACGGCGCCAAGGCCTTCGAGAACACCCGCCGTCTCCACAGCTCCATCGGCTACCTCTCCCCTGCCGACTTCGAGGCCACTTTTTAACGCCAAAAACCATCCTTTTTACTGTCCACTTTTTCGAGGCAAGCCCAATTCATCAGTTCGACCATCGGTGGGCAACGTACCGCTGGGACGCCGGCGAGGGCGAAGTGGTGACCGACGACGTTTCGGATGCCCAAAAGGCCCGACCGGATTTCGTCGTGCGACCCCGGTACTGGGTGGAGGAGCGACACGTCCTGTCCCGCCTCGCCCGCGTACCCCGGTGCGTCACCAACGCCTGGGACGGACAATCCGAAGAAGCCCTCCGCAACGCCCTCGCGACGTGGATCCTTTCAGGCGAGGTCTCCGACGCCCTCGCGGAACTCCGGGGCCAAACCGCCGCTCCACGGCAACGAGTCGCCGAGCTCGGAGGTCGTCTCTTCGCGACCCTGCCAGCACGGGACGCCGAATGGTTCAACCCGAAGGCAGCGGCAGAGTCCAAGGCATGGACGCCCCTCTCGCCAGACGAACTCAACCTCCTCCGCGACGCACCGAACCTGCTCTCGGCCACCCGCGACCTCCTCGACCGGCGCAGCCCCCGCTGGCTCATGGGTTGGCGGGACATCACCAACGCCACCAACGAACGCACTGTCATTGCCAGCGTCGTGCCGAGGGTCGGAGTGGGGAACAATATGCCGCTGATGCTGTTCGACGACAGCGCAACTCCAAGGCACCACGCCGCCCTATTGGGCATTCTGGGATCAGTGGCTCTGGACTTCGTGGCACGTCACAAGGTTGGTGGAACCCACCTGAACTATTTCATCTACAAGCAGCTGCCGATCCTCCCACCCACCGCCTACACCGAAGCCGACCTCGCCTACATCGTCCCCCGGGTGTTGGAGCTGACCTACACGTCGCATGACCTAAAGCCGTGGGCGGAGGATGTGGTGACATCCTGCAACGCCGGGACGGCAACTCCGATCGCCATTCCCGATTCGCCATTCCCCTACGACCCGCTCCGCCGAGCCGTGCTGCGGGCGGAGTTGGACGCGTGGTATGCCCGAATGTACGGCCTAACCCGGGATGAACTACGCTACATCCTCGACCCGTCGGACACCCACGGCCCGGACTACCCCACCGAGACCTTCCGCGGTCTCAAATCCAACGAACTCCGCGCCTTCGGCGAATACCGCACCCGCCGCCTCGTGCTGGAGGCGTGGGATGCGCGGGCAAACCACTCGATAACGGCGATTGGTAACAAGTCCTCAACGCAAAATGATCCCAACGCGGAAGCTAGCGCCGTAGCACCCACTCATTTCACCCCAAGACAACCAACCATATGATGGACACCTCTGCCATGAAACTGCGAATATTCATCGGAAGCTCTAGCGAAAGGTTAGATGTCGCGAACGCCGTTCGCACGGGCCTCGAAGATGAACATGTACCCATCGTTTGGAAGGATGGTATTTTCGGCCTTTCAAAGGACATCCTAGCCGGATTGCTTGCAGCAGTCGAAAAGTCCGACGCCGCTGTGTTTATCTTCGCCCCCGATGATCTAACGCAGATTCGTTGTCAACAACACTCTACGGTTCGTGACAACGTTGTTTTTGAACTTGGCTTATTCATGGGGATGCTCGGAAGGGAGAGAACTTTTTTCGTGGTGCCAAAGGGCGAAAAAGAGCTGCACCTTCCCTCAGATTTGACGGGTGTAATCTACGCTAGTTACGATCCGAATCAGTTTGCAAATAGCGCCAATGGTTCTGTTACCACTGCGTGCACCGAGATCAAGAAAGCGTTATCGGACTGGATGCGAGCACAGGCCAAAAGGCAGAACGATTCACCCTCTGCCATTGGCGAAGCCATGGCAGGGTTTGGCGCACAAATGGAGAAAGTGTTGCTCCCACTGCTGAGGGACGGCACATACGGAGCCTCCACCAAAGCAAAGGTAGAACAAGCCGATACTGATCTTGTTTTGAAGTATGGCAGACGGACGGTCTACGTCACGTTCGGGCGCATTGATGAAGCGCCGGCCGGCGAGGATCACTTGGTGGTCCTCCCTGCAAATGACCTTTTTGACCATCACTGTTTCCATGATTCGAAGGGAGCCATGGGAAGTTGCATGAGCAAATGGTTCCCAGGGCGCGTCGGTGATGTGAAAGATTTAGTCCAACGGCAGCTTGCCCAGGACATCCATAGGATGAAGGCGACTCCGGTGGCTACAAGTGAAACTCAGTTAAGCCTTAGTTATGGTGTTGGGAAATGCGTTTACATTAATAGGCCATTCGGCGTTAACCGCAAAATCGCACTAGTCACCACTTCGACCAAGCGTGCCAATGTAGGGTTGCATAGCGAGGGCGCCTACCTTTTTGCGGCACTGCGAAATGTTTGCCACGTCATGAATGATGAAAAGCTGGACACAGTTTATCTACCTGTACTTGGCGGGGGCAAGGGAGCCATGGATCCGCAAATAGCCTTCTGGTACCTTCTGTTAGCACTGAGACATTTATTCGATGCGTCGTCGGGCGGAGGTAAGGGGCTAAGATCTGTCCATATCGTCATTTTCAAGGTGGATTCCAAGTCGGATCCTGAGATCGACCCAGAGCTTGCTGGCAAGCTACTCGGCCTCGCGATGCGCTGATTGCCGCCATCCTTAACAATATGTATTGGCATGCATGACCTTTAACATTGACCGATTCATCGATGCCCAAAATCCAACGATGTACAACGTTGCTCTTTCCGAACTAGAGAATGGTTCTAAAAGATCCCACTGGATGTGGTTTATTTTTCCGCAGCTTCGTGGATTGGGTCGCAGTCCGACCGCGCAATTCTACGGCCTTGAAGGCGCCGCCGAAGCACGGGCCTACCTCGCTCACCCCATTCTTGGCGAACGACTCCGCACCTGCACCCAGGCTCTCCTGCGCCATGTCAATACCCTCAGTGCCGAGGACATCTTGGGTACCGATGCGTGCAAGTTGCGGTCCTGCATGACGCTGTTCCAGCAGGTCGCTTCCGAGGAATGCCTCTGGTCCCATGTCCTCGGTGCCTTTTTTAAAGGCCAAGCGGATCCATTGACATTGAAACTCCTCGCCACCTCGTCCTGCGAGTAACCCGCACTCGCCATTCGCCATTCGCCATTCGCCGTCATCCCCCATGAACTCCTTCCAGAAAAGCCTCGTCACCATGGCTGGGTACGACAACGGATGGGAGGTCGCATGCGAAGGCCAGGGCTCCGTCACCCTCACATCTGCAAACCACAGCACCACCGCCGTGGTGTTACAGGACCCCAGCGGAAATGGGTGGATCGTTCAGCTTCCATCCGGCCGATTGACGGAGGAACTCGCGCGCATTGAGGACGGTTTCACGACGACCGGACCTGCGTTCCAAGCGCCTTCCGAAAGGGCTCTTGGGAACCTCTTGGCCCATGCGGCCCGACTCGCCCGAACCTTGCCTGACCTGCCGCGGCAAAACTACGAGCAGGCCGTCGCCGAGGAACTCTTTGGCCTTTCCAAATCCACAGCCTCAACCGAAGTCGAG
>CAIYFP010000163.1 GCA_903925515.1 uncultured Verrucomicrobiota bacterium | reverse complement strand
TCGTACCGGCCCGCGCCTCGCTCACTCCTCGGCTTGCGCAAGCATCTGCTTCGCCATCACCTCCCTCCCAACGGGATCGTGACGGCTGGGGCGCGTCCTTTCGGCATGCGGACTCGCATGGCATGGGTCGTGGTTGATGGGGAGCATGCCATCCGCCGCACCCATCCGCCGTGGAAGGTACGCGCCCCATCGGGGAGGACTTCCACCGGCTCGTGTGGGAGTGCCAGGACGCATGGGAATGGAGCCAGAAAGTGCTATTGCCTCGTTGCCGACCCATTTCTACATGTTTATAGTTGTTTCTAGCGGAAAAGCGCTAGACACGGCTCTTAAGAGCTAGAAATCGCCGAAATCGCTATGGATGCCATTAAAAACCCGTTTTCACCCGGCGCAGGGTCACCGCCGCCGGAACTGGTCGGACGCGAAGGAATCCTTGAGCAAGCCCGCGTTCTCTTGGGTCGCGTGAAGGAAGGGCGCCCCGAGAAGAGCCTCCTGCTGACCGGCCTGCGGGGCGTGGGCAAGACGGTGTTGCTGAATGAAGTTGAGCGACTCGCCGCCAAGACGGGCTACCGCACGGTGCAGTTGGAAGCGCACGAGGACAAGGCGCTGGCCGCCCTGCTGGTGCCGCCGTTGCGCAAGCTGCTCTTCGATCTGGACCGCGTGGCGGGTGCGGGTGACAAGGCCAAGCGCGGGCTGGCGGTGCTCAAGGGGTTCATGAACGGCGTCAAGCTGAAGATGGGAGACATCGAGGTCGGCTTGGACATCGAGCCCGAGAAGGGCGCGGCGGACAGCGGCGACTTGGAGAGTGACCTGCCCAACCTGTTCATGGCCGTGGCCGAAGCCGCCGAGGAGCGAAGGACGCCGGTGGCGCTGCTGATCGACGAGCTTCAGTATTTCAGCGCCCAGGAGCTGAGCGCGCTCATCATGGCCATGCACAAGATGCAGCAGCGGCAGTTGCCGGTGGTGCTGCTCGGCGCGGGCCTGCCGATCCTGCCGCGCCTTGCCGGTGAATCGAAATCCTACGCGGAGCGGTTGTTCAGCTTCCCGGACATCGGCGCCCTGTCCGAGCCGGACGCCAACAAGGCGCTGCAAGACCCGACCAAGGCGGTCGGCGTGGAATTTGAAGGCGCCGCGCTGAAGGAGATTTTCCGGCTGACGCAGGGCTATCCGTATTTCATTCAGGAATGGGGTTATCAGTCGTGGAATCGTGCCGCGGGGCCACCCATCACGTTGGAGGTGGTGAAGGCGGCCACCGCGACGGTGATTGAGCGTCTGGATGCCAATTTTTTCCGTGTCCGCTTCGACCGGCTGACGCCGGGGGAGAAGCGCTTTCTGCGCGCCATGGCGGGATTGGGGGCGGGGGCACACCGCAGCGCGGACATTGCCGAGGCACTTGGCGTGAACATCAACAGCCTTGGGCCGGGCCGGGCGAAGCTGATTCAGAAGGGAATGATTTACAGTCCGACGCACGGCGACCTGGCGTTCACGGTGCCCCTATTTGATGAGTTCATGCTCCGGGCGATGCCGCAATCGTGAGCCAAGCCTCCCTCCGTGACCACCACGGACGGGGGCCAATGGGCTCACATCCATAGTTTCGACATTGGGTTCAGGAATCATGGAATGATCCATGCGTGTCCGCCGAGCCTGATGGCTTGCGGCTGCGATGAGGTGGGGCTGGACCTGAAGGTCATCCTCGCCGAGGGCAAGCTTTCGGAGGCGGCAGGATGCCCCATTGCAGAGGGAAATCGTAAGTGTTCGCCAAACCCCGTGGTTCCCGAGTGCGAAGGCCCCTTGGCAACCATGGGCTTCGGCATACGACGACGCTCATCCGCCGACTTCGGACCTGAATGTCAAAGCTTGTGACCCCGTTGCCCCGTTGCCCTCATGACGCCGTGGACGCATCCGGGGGAGGCGTTGGGACTCCCGTCGGGCTGAGGACCTGGGGAAAGGGGAGGCCACGTCGGCAAGCATGGGAAAACACCGACCGTGCCGCCTTTGGGAGGGCAGCCGCAGGGCCTGTCCTCCCCGGGCTCACGCCAGAAGCCGAGCGATCGGGAGCGCCAGGAGGCGGTCGCCGAGGCGGACGGCTTGGGATCCGTTGTGGGCGAGGATGGCGGCGACGCACCCGGGGGTGCGATCGAGAAAGGCCCGCAGGCCGGCGAGGTCGGAATCGGTCCAACGCGTTGCGGCCTTGATTTCGATGGCGACGGTGCGTCGTCCGTCCTCCACCACGAGATCG
>CAIYFP010000162.1 GCA_903925515.1 uncultured Verrucomicrobiota bacterium | reverse complement strand
CGCAGACCTCGAACAGCTTCCGGGTCTGGGACTCCACGCCCTTGCCGGCATCGATGACCATGATCACCGCGTCGACCGCGGTGAGGACGCGGTAGGTGTCCTCGGAGAAGTCCTTGTGGCCGGGGGTGTCGAGGAGGTTGATGCGGTAGCCGGCGTAGTCGAACTGGAGGACGGTGGAGCTGATGGAGATTCCGCGCTTCTTTTCGAGCTCCATCCAGTCGGAGGTGGTGGCGCGCTGGTTTTTGCGGGCGGTGACGGAGCCGGCGAGCTGCACGGCGCCGCCGTAGAGGAGGAGCTTCTCGGTCAGCGTGGTCTTGCCGGCGTCCGGGTGCGAGATGATGGCGAACGTCCTGCGGCGCGCGATTTCCTGTTCCAACGTCACGGGGAGGAGGGTGTGGCGGGGGCGGGTCTTGCGCGAGCCTGCAAATGGGCCGGGGCGTTTGGGTGTTGGGGGTTCGGGGCCGGGCCGTCATGATTGGGTCCGTGCACGTGGCCCGGCTGAAGCTGAGGGATTTCCGGAACTACGCCCGGCTGGACGCCGGGCTGGCGCCGGGCTTTCACGTGTTGGTGGGGGAGAACGCGCAGGGGAAGACGAACGTGCTGGAGGCGTTGTACCTGCTGGCGACGCTTCGGTCGTTCCGCGGGGTGGGCGGCGCGCAGATGGTTCGGCACGGGGCGAAGGGGTACTTCGTGGGCGCGACGATCGTCGCGTCGGGCGAGCACGAGGTGCGGGCGTACTGGTCGGCGCGGGAGCGGAAGATCACGCTGGATGAGCGGCCGGTGCGGCGGTTGTCGGAGTACCTTGGGGTGTTGCGGGCGGTGGTGTTCTGCACGGAGGACCTTGCGCTGGTGAAGGGGCCGGGCCGGGGCCGGCGCCGGTTCATGGACCTGTTGTTGTCGCAGACGGAGCCGGGCTACCTCGCGACCTTGCTGCGGTACACGCAGGCGGTGCGGTCGCGCAACGCGGTGCTGAGGCAGGCGTTGCCGGACGAGGACGTGCTGGCGGGGTTCACGGCGGAGATGGTGGAGCATGGGGCGCGGTTGATGGAATCGAGGGCGGCGATCCTGCCGGTGCTGGCACCGCTGGTCGCGGGGTCGCACGCGCAGGTGTCTGGGGGGCGCGACGAGGTGGAGGTGACGTACCAGCCGGCGGTGCGGGGCGACCTTGCGGTGGAGTTGGCGAAGGCGCGGGGGCGCGAGCGAGCGATGCGGATGACGGTGACGGGGCCGCACCGGGACGACCTGCTGCTGCGGTTGAACGGGCAGCCGGCGGCGTCGCATGGCAGCGAGGGGCAGAAGCGGACGCTGGCGATCGCGTTGAAGATGGCGCAGGCGCGGCACCTTGGCGCGGTCCATGGGGTGCAGCCGGTGTTGCTGATCGACGACGTGATGGGGGAGCTGGACGCGAGGAGGAGGGCGGGCTTGATGCCGTTGCTTCACGGGGTGCACCGGGGCGGCGGCCAGGTGTTCATGACATGCACGGAGGAGAACTGGCCCGGGGACCTGGGGACGGAGCTGCATCGGTGGCGGGTGGAGGGTGGGCGATGCGAGCCGGGGTGAGCGGGGGGTGGGGGGCGGGGGCGGGAGGGGAAGAGGCTTCACGGGGCGGGGGGAGGTGGGGCAGGGTCGGTGCATTCCATGAACACGTTGAGGGTCGGCATCATTGGGTATGGGTGGGTGGCGACGGCGCACATCGCGGCGATCGAGGCGACCGGGATGGCGCGGGTGGTGGCGGTGCATTCGGCGCGGCCGCTGGACGAGGCGGCGTTGATGGCGCGGCACGGGCACGGGATGCGGGTTCACGCCCGGCTTGAGGACCTGTTGGCGGACGACTCGGTGGATGTGGTGAGCATCTGCTCGTACCCGTGGCTTCACGCGGAGCATGCCCGGGCGGCGGCGCGCGCGGGCAAGCACATCATCCTTGAGAAGCCGGTGGCGTTGTCATGGGACGACTGCGAGTCGGTGCGGGACGCGGTGGCGGAGGCGGGCGTTCTGACGTGCGTGTGCTTCGAGTGCCGGTACTCGGCGCAGTTCCTTGCGACGCGGTCGTTGCTGGACTCGGGGTTGCTGGGGGAGGTGCACTACGGGGAGGTGGACTATTACCACGGGATTGGGCCGTGGTACGGGCAGTATCGTTGGAACACGCTGAAGAGCGGGGGCGGCTCGAGCCTGTTGTCTGCGGGGTGCCATGCGATGGACGCGCTGTTGCTTTGCATGGGAACGGACGTGGCGGAGGTGCACAGCTACGGGGCGCGTTCGCGAAGCGAGCACTTCAAGGGGTACGAGTACGAGACGACGTCGGCGACGCTGGTGCGGTTCCGGGACGGGCGGGTGGGGAAGACGGCTTCGGTGATCGACTGCATGCAGCCGTACTATTTCCACACGCACCTTGTGGGTTCGGAGGGGAGCCTTCTGGACAACCGGTTTCACTCGACGCGCGTGGCGGGGCTGGACAAGGGGAGGTGGAGCCAGTTGTCGTTTGCGCCGGTGGATTCCGGGGACGTGAAGGACCACCCGTACCAGACGCAGTTCGAGGCGTTCTTCCGGGCGGTGCGGGAGGGGCGGGAGATGTCGTTGACGAGCCTTGCGGACGCGTTGCGGACGCACCGAGTGATCTTTGCGGCGGACGAGTCGGCGCGGACGGGGCGGCCTGTGGCGTTGGCCTGAGGAGAGCCGATGCCATCGATCTTGGCCATCGCGGCGCACCCGGACGACATCGAGTTCTGCATGGCCGGCACGATGCTGGCGATGCGGGGGCGGGGCTGGGGCTTGCACTGCTTCAACGTGTGCACGGGGAACCTTGGGTCGGCGACGATCCCGGGGCCGGAGTTGGAGGCGATGCGGGCGCGCGAGGCGAGGGCGTCGGCGGCATTGATGGGCGCGACCTGGCATGCGCCGTGCGCTCCAGACCTTGGGGTGTTCTATGACGCGGCGATGATCCAGCGGGTGGCGGCGGTGGTGCGGCGGGCGCGGCCTTCGGTGATCCTGACGCACTCGCCGGAGGACTACATGGAGGACCACATGGTGGTGTCACGGTTGGCCGTGACGGCGGCGTTTGCGCGCGGGATGCCGAACCTCGTGACGGAGCCGCCGGAGCCTGCCGGGGACTGGCCGGTGCGGATTTACCATGCCTTGCCGCATGGATTGCGCGACGGGATGGGGCGCGAGGTGAGGGCGGACGGATACGTGGACACGACGCTGCATCACGGGCTGAAGCGCGAGGCGCTGGCATGTCATGCGAGCCAGAAGGAGTGGCTGGACCGGAGCCAAGGGATGGACTCGTACCTGCTGGCAATGGACGGGATGTCGCGGGAGGTGGCGCGGGCCTGTGGTGGCGGCATCGAATGGGCGGAGGGCTGGCGTCGGCACTCGCACCTTGGCTTCTGTGACGAGTCGTTCGACCCCTTGGGGGACGTATTCCTGCCGGCGTAGGGAAGGTCGGCGCGCGTGGTGCGCGGAAAGGGGCCTTCGACGGCCTCGACTTGGCGAGACGTTGGCGCCTGCAATGGGGCGGGCCAATGCGGGTCGCGTGCCGTGGCCGACGCGGCGAGGCGCCAGCCCTTGCTCGGGTCGAGGGACCTGTCCCTGCCCTGAGGGGCATGTCGGGGAAACAAAAAGGCCGACCCCACGGGTGCGGGATCGGCCCTGAAGGGAGAGGTCGTTCCTAGAACTGGCGGCTCAGCTGGACGAACCACTGACGGCCGCGGATGTCGGTGAGGCGGCGGTCATAGCCGTCGCCGAAGGTGCTTTGGACGACCGGAGGGGCCTCGTCGAGGAGGTTGTTGATGCCGAAGGTGAAGTCGGCCTCGACCTTGTGGATCTTGTAGGTGAGGCGCAGGTCGAACGTCTGGTAGGACGAGACGTCCGCGAGCGCGCCGGCGTTGTCGGGGTTGCTGGGGTCAAAGTCGGCGGGCGAGATGCCGCCGTTGACGTTTTCCTTGTAGCCGTCGGTGTAGTTCCACGCGAAGGCGACGGAGTAGCGGTCGTATTGGTACGACACGGTGAGGTTGGAGCGCCACTCCGGGAACCCGGCGTCCTCGAGCGCGGCGCCTGGGGCCCAGTACTTGCCGAGGTAATCCACGGCGCCGGAGCCTGGGAAGTTCTCCTGCTCGAAGGTCAGGATGCGGGTGGCATTGCCGGTGATGCCGAAGGTGCCGACATCGGTCTTGAACTCCTGGCCGAGTTGGAGGTCGATGCCGTCGGTGGTGCGGGTGCCGGAGTTGATGGCGCCGACGTTGCGGACCTGGTAGAGGTCGCCGAGGGGGTTGAGCTCGACCTGGGCGCCGAGCGGGTTGGCGGCGCTGATGCCGGCGTTGGCACCGAACGGATTGTTGGGATTGCTGGTGCCGCCGTTGGCGAACCACTGGTTGACGACGTACTGGGCGGAGGCGAACGGGATGCCGGTTTGCTGGATGCGGTAGTAGCTGGCGCCGGCGGAGAAGCCCTTGAGCTTGTCCGGGGAGGCGATGAAGCCGATCAGGAAGGTCTCGGAGTCGGTGGGCTTGAGCCGGGGATTGCCGATGGTGAGGACGGCTTCCTCGGGTTGCTTGCGCTCCTTGGTGATCGGGTTGTAGAGCTCGGTGAAGTCCTGTCCGGGCAGTTGGTAGAGGGAGCCGAAGCCCGGGGCGATGTAGCCTTGGGCATAGGAGCCGCGGATGGTGAGTTGCTTGTCGATGGGCTGCCAACGGAAGTTGACGGCGGGCTTGTAGCCGGTGACGCCGACGTCGGAGAAGCTCTCGTAACGGCCGGCCGTGGCGACGTTGAAGGAGTGCACGAGCGGCACGTCTTGGTCCTTGCTCAGGATCGGGATGGACAACTCGCCGAAGAACGAGTGGATGTCGCGGGAGGCGATGAGCGGCTGGACCACGTTGAAGGGCCGGATGAGGCCGTTCTGGATGGCGACGTCGGGCTCGAAGGAGCCCTTCACCTGGCGATACTCGCCGCCGAGGGTGGCCTCGACCGCGCCGGCCGGCAGGTCAAACACCTGGCCGCCCACATGGGCGTCGCCGAGGAAGATGCTGTCGGCCGAGTAAGAATACGCGGTGCCCGAGAGCGAGGAGAGGGTTGCGCCGGGCACGACGAGGGAGGAGCCGCCGATGGGGGTGTAGCCGAACACGTTGAAGGCATTGGCCGAGCTGTCGGCGAGGAGCTTGTCGTAATTGGCCCCGACGACGCCGCCGGTCTGGCGCTCGACGACGGTGGAGCGGTCGTACATGAAGGCGGTCTCCCACTTCCAGGACGACTCGTTGATGCGGCCCTTGAGTCCGACCACGTTGTGGAAGGTCTCGAAGTCGGTGAAGGTTTGGCGAGGGCCGAACTCAACGGGGCGATAGCTGAAGCGGAGGGGCCCGGTGGCCTGGGCGCCGAACACCTGCTGGTACCAGTAGTTGCTGGTGGGCAGCGTCTGGCCGGCGAGCGGGGAGGGGGCGAGCTGGTTGAACGACTGGTTGCGGACGTAGTAGGCGTTGGCGAACACCTCGAGGTTTTCTCCGAAGATCTTGTGGTTGACGGAGGCGTTGGCGTTGTATCGCTCGTAAGGCCGATACACCACGGTGTAGAAGCCGAATGGGAAGCCGGGTTGGCCGCCTGGGAACAAGACGGCGTTCGGGCCGTACAGGACGGGCGAGTTCGGCCCGAGGATGCCGTTGAGGCGGGCCTCCTCCGCATTGCGCGCGGCAATGGCCTGGGAGGAGGTCATGCCGGCCGTGTTGATGGTGGCCATGGGGTTGAAGCCGGCCGGGATCTGGGCGGCGTTGGTCAGGCCGGAGGCCGTGCCCGGGGTCACGTTCAGGCGCCAGCGGAGGGCGGTATTGCCCGCGCCGGGGGCGGGGTTGAAGAACAAGCCGGGGTTGGAGGTGCCGGAGACGGCGTTGGGCAGCGGGCGCGAGCGCTCGCGGTCCACGGAGAACATCGAGTTCGCCGCCGTGTAGTCGCCGGAGAACACGATCGAGGTGTTCTCGGTCGAGGTGCCCCACAAGATTTGGAAGCGGCGCTGGCCGACGTCGGTGTCGAAGGTGTTGCCGTAGGACGAGGAGATCCGGAGCCCGTTGAAGTTCTGGCGGAGGACGACGTTGACCACGCCCGCGACGGCGTCGTTGCCGTAGATGGGGGAGGCGCCGTCGTTGAGGACGTCGATGCGCTCGATGGCGGCCTCGGGGAGAAGGTTGAGGTCCTCGGTGGAGACGCGGCGTCCGTTGACGAGGACGAGGGTGGCGTTGGCGGGGAGGCCGCGGAGGGAGATGGTGGAGCTGCCGTCGCCGCCGTTGGCGAAGGCCTCGTTGACGATGCCGGGGCCGGCGAGTTGCGGGAGCTTGACGCGGAGGATGTCACCCAGCGTGGGGAAGCCCGAGTTCATGGGCGTGGTCGTGTCCACGGCGGTGACGGAAAGCGCACCCTCGACTTCGGCCGCCGTGAGGCGGGTGCCCGTGATGTTCTGGCGGGCAACGTTGGGGGTCTCTTGGGCGACGGCGACCCCGGCGAGCAATTGCGCGCCAAGGCCGAGGGTCAACATGCGGCGCGCGGAGTCCGCGCGGCGAATTTGTTCAAGGTTGAGGTTCATGTAGTTGCTCTCTTCGTGACTGTCGTTTTGACGTGGTGACATGGCCTGCTCGCGCGGCCCGTTTCCATCGTGGACGATCATCAGGGGCGGGGCACCCCTGCCGAGGCTCGTCCACCTCCCCCCGAGTCCCGATGCGAATGTGCCTTGCATCGTGGTCGTGGCGTGGAGACGAGCGGCTCGCCGGGGCGCACCCATCCCGGGTTCTTGACCATGGCTGGAAAACGCTGGGAGGAGGGAACCCCCTAAGCGGCGAACAGGCAAGTTGGATTTTGGCGGCCCCGGGGCTTGCGTGGAGCAAGCCGAAGGGCCGCAGCTCTTTTCGCGTCCCACGTCGTGGATCGCTCCTCACAGGCCTCTGCGGGTCTGCTCGTCACTCGCGCCTCGTGGGACACGAAAATCCCTCGCGGCGAAACACCAGCCATTTGTGAGACACGACACTGGGGGTTGCGACAGGGCATGGGTGGGCGAGGGCAGGGCGTGACATGCGGCGGGTGGACGGGAGAAGATTGCCGGATGGAGAAGCTGGGGCGACGGGGCGCATGGCGGTGGGTGGCGGTGCTCGTGGGCATTGCGTGGGCCGGGTGCGTGGGGCACGGGCTGGGACGGCGGGCCGTGGCGCCGGCGTTTCGCCGGGACAAGCTGGAGGAGATTCATGCGGCGTTGACGAACGACATCGCGGCGGGGCGGTTGCCGGGCATGGTGGTGCGAATCGAGCGGGGCGGCCGGGTGCACGAGGATGCGGCCGGACGGCGCGCACTGGAGCCGAGGGAGGAGGGGATGACGGTGGACACGGTGTTTGACGCGGCATCGTTGACGAAGGTGTTGGCGACGACGCCGGCCGTGATGAGGTTGTGGGAGGAGGGGCGTGTGGACCTTGAGGCACCGGTGTCGCGGTACGTTCCTGGGTTCGAGGCGAACGGGAAGGAGACGGTGACGGTGCGACATCTGTTGACCCACGTGAGCGGGCTGCGGCCGGGATTGGGGGCGGGCGGGACATGGGCCGGGTGGGACGGGGCGGTGACGGCGGCGGCGGGACAAGGGTTGACGCAGGCTCCGGGCGAGCGGTTTGTCTATTCGGACATCAATTTCATCGTGTTGGGCGAGGTAGTGCGGCGGGTCTCGGGGATGTCGTTCGAGCGATACGTCCAGCGGGAGATCCACGGGCCGTTGGGGATGGTGGACACGGAGTTCAGGCCTGGCGGGCGCGGGCGGATTGGCACGGGGCGGATTGCGCCGACGGAGCGTGCGGGGGACGGGACGGTGCTGCGAGGGGTGGTGCATGACCCGACGGCGCGGCGGATGGGGGGCGTGGCGGGGCATGCGGGGTTGTTCACGACGGCGTCGGACGTGAGCCGGTTTGCCCGGATGTTGGTCAACGGGGGGGAACTGGGCGGGCGGCGGGTGCTGCGGCGGGAGACCGTGTCGCGGATGACGTCGGTGCAAACGCCGGAGGGCGTCGCGAGACGTGGGCTGGGCTGGGACATCGACTCGCCGTACGCGGGGCCGCGCGGGTCGCATTTCCCGGTGGGTTCGTACGGGCACACGGGCTGGACGGGCACGTCGATGTGGATCGACCCGGGTACGGGGACGTCGGTGGTGATGATGTCGAACCGGAACCATCCGACGGAGGCGGGGGACGTGAGGTCATTGAGGCGGCGTGTGGGGACGTTGGCGGCGGAGGCGTTGCCGGACGTGGAGTGGCCGTCGGTGCCGACGGTGTCGGGATGGGGGGGCGACGAGGGTGGGGGTGGGGATTGGGCGATGACGGGTGGTGGCGCGGCGGACGGGCCGGGAGATGGCGAGGTGGGCGGGGTTTGGAATGGGGTGGACGTGTGGGCGCGGGAGGGGTTCCGGGCGTTGAAGGGGAAGCGGGTGGGGTTGGTGACGAACCACACGGGGCGGGATCGTGCGAGGCGTGCGACGATCGACCTTGTGCACGGGGCGGAGGGCGTGCGGTTGGTGGCGTTGTTCAGCCCGGAGCATGGGATCCGGGGCGTGATGGACGAGAAGGTGGCGGATGGGCGGGACGAGAAGACGGGGTTGCCGGTGTACAGCCTGTACGGGGACCGGCGGGTGCCGAGCCCGGGTCAGTTGGCGGGGTTGGACGTGTTGGTGTTCGACATCCAGGACGTTGGCTGCCGTTTTTACACGTACATCTCGACGTTGGGCGGGTGCCTTGAGGCGGTGGCGAAGGCCGGGAAGGAGATGGTGGTGCTGGACCGGGTGAACCCGGTGAACGGGACGACGGTGGAGGGGCCGGTGCTGACGGGGGCGCGGAGCTTTGTGGCGTGGCATGAGATCCCATTGCGGCACGGGATGACGGCGGGGGAGCTGGCGCGGATGTTCAACGAGGAGCGGGGATTGGGGGCGCGGTTGACGGTGGTGCCGTGCGAGGGATGGCGGCGGGCGGACTGGTATGATGCGACGGGCCTGCCGTGGGTGAATCCGTCGCCCAACATGCGGTCGCTGACGGCGGCGACGTTGTATCCGGGGGTGGGGGTGCTGGAGTTTTGCGCGTTGAGCGTGGGCCGGGGAACGGGGACGCCGTTCGAGGTGCTGGGGGCGCCGTACATCGACGACCGGAGGTTGGCGGCCGCGATGAACGGGGCGGGGTTGGCCGGGGTGCGGTTCGTGCCGGTTCGATTCACGCCGGCTGCGAGCGTGTTTCAAGGGAAGGAATGCGGGGGGGTGCAGGTGGTGATGACGGAGCGCGACCGGTTCCGGGCCTCGGACATGGGGATGGCGTTGGCGTGCGTGTTGCAGGGGATGCACGGCGGGGAACTGAAGCTGGAGAAGTCGGCGGGCTTGCTGGGGGACGGTCCGACGTTGGAGGCGATTCGGTCGGGGAAGGGCTGGCGCGAGTGCGTGGCGGTGCGGGACCGTGGGATGGCGGCGTTTGGGGAGCGTCGGGCGCGGCACTTGCTGTATCGGTAGGGGGGCTCGTCCGGACGGGCGAGGGTTCTTGGGCGCGGGCAAAATGGACAAAACCGTTGCCGTCGATGGCACGGATATGGCTAAGTCACGCCTTCGCCGCGGCCGGGCGTTGATGAGGCGACCGGCGGCGCATTTGGGAATGAGTCGTCGCCGAATGCAGGTGTTCTATGCGGGCCGGGTGCAGGGAGTGGGATTCCGGTATCAAGCGCGCCAGGTGGCCTCGGGGTTCGAGGTGACCGGGATCGTGCGGAACTTGCCGGATGGGCGCGTGGAGCTGGTTGCGGAGGGGACGGCGGCGGAGTTGCAGGGATTTCGCGAGGCCATCCGCGGGAGCGGGTTGGGACCGATGATACGGGACGAGCAGGAGAACTGGACGGAGCCGAGCGGAGAATTCCGCGGGTTCGAGATCGTGCGTTGATGAGATTTGGCATCATAGCGGACATCCATGCCAACCTGGAGGGGCTCCAGGTGGTGCTGGAGGACATCAAGAAGCAAGGGTGCACCCATGTGGCGTGCCTTGGGGACGTGGTGGGCTACGGGGCCAATCCCAAGGAGTGCCTTGACATCATCCGGGGAATGAACATCCCGGTGGTGAAGGGCAACCATGACGAGTACATCGGCAGCACGGAGGATCCGGAGGGCTTCAACGACGCGGCGGCGGAGGCGGTGACGTGGAGCCGGAACCAGTTGACGCACGACGACCGGAAGTGGCTGCGGGAGCTCAAGTACAAGCGGTTCGTGGCGAACTTCACGATCGTGCACTCGACCTTGGACGTGCCGGAGCGCTGGGGCTACGTGTTCGAGAAGCTGCAGGCCGCATCCTCCTTCACGTACCAGACGACGCAGGTTTGCTTCTTTGGGCACACGCACGTGCCGTTGGCGTTCATCAAGGACACGGCGGTGCGGGGCGGGAGCTACTATCCGGTGCTCAGGATGGAGGCGGGGAGGAAGTACTTCGTGAACGTGGGCTCGGTGGGCCAGCCCCGGGATGGGGACCCGCGAGCGGGCTACGTGGTGTTCGACATCGCGGCGCAGACGATCGAGTTGCGCCGCCTTGAATACGACGTGGCGACGGCACAGCGGAAGATCCGCGATGCGGGGCTTCCGGAGAGGCTGGCGCGAAGGCTGGCCGAGGGTCGTTGAAGCCGGGCCCGTGGCCCGGCGTCTTTCCATGGTGACGTTCTTGAAGCCCTTACTGAAAGCGTGGGCGGCTTGTGCTTGCGTGGCGCGTGTGCTGGCGCAGGTGGAAGTCCAGGTGGCCATGCCGCAGGAGCTTTATCTGGTGGGCGAGCCGATCGAGGTGGCGTTGCGCATCGCGAACTTCACCGGCACCAAGGCCGTGTTCGGGAAGGAGCCGGACTGGCTTCGGTTCAACGTGGAGGCGTCCGCGGGATTCGTGGTGAACCGGGTCGCGGACGGGCCGGATCCCGGAGAATTCTCCCTGGAGTCCTCGACGCGCGGGACGGTGCGGCTCGACATTCAGCCGACATTCGACCTGACGCGCCCCGGGCGGTACCGCGTCTCGGCGACGGTGCGCGGCCCGGCCGGGGGCGAGTTCACCAGCTCGGAGGCGACCCTCGAGATCGTGCGGGGCACGAAGCTCTGGGAGAAAGACTTTGGGGTGACGATGGAGGACTCGGGAATCCCCGTGGCGCGCAAGTATTTGCTGAGCCAAGTCAGCATGCTGCGCGAGTCTCGCCTGTACATCCGGGTGACGGATGCGTCGGAGAACGGGAACCTGCGGACGGTTCCGTTGGGCAAGACCGTTTCGTTCAACCGGGCCGCGTGCTCCGTGGACCGGCAATCGCGCCTTCATGTCCTGCACCAGTTTGATGCGTCCCATTACCGGTATCACCATGTGGGGCCGGATGGGGTGTTGCTGGCCCGGCGCACCTACACGTTCGGCGAGAAACGTCCGCAGCTTCGGATGAGCGAGGCGGGCGAGGTGGCGGTGGTGGGCGGGGACCGCAAGAAGTCGGCCGATGACATCCCGGCCGAGGCGAGATCGAAGGCGGACGAGGGCGGGAGTACGGCGCCGAAGAAGGCGGAGTAGGATTCGGCCGTGGGTGGCCGCTTGGTGGGTCATCCTTCGATGCAAGGGTTCCTTGGACCCATGTCACCCGTGGATGCTGATGGCGGCGAAGGCGGACTTCACGAGCTCTGGCACGGGACGGGCGGGCTTGAACGCGAGGAGATCGGCGTCGCCGATGGCGGCCCAGCCGTCGCGCCTGCCGGTGGCCACGTTGGCGGCCTCGATGATCTCGAAGCCGTCGCGCCGGAGGCGGGCGCAGCAGGCGTCGTGCAGGGCGGCGTTGTGGGTGGCAAGGACGATGGCGAGCCGGGGCTCACGGGCGAGCAGGCCCGACGCCCCCTCGAGCACGTCGAGGTCGGCGCCCTCGACGTCGATCTTCAGCATGGTGGGCGCGGGCGCGACGCCACGGGCGATCAATCCATCGACATGTCGCACCTCGACGACGTGGCCTTCGCCCCCGAGGTGACAGGCGAGGGAGGAGGACCGTTTCTCAAGGGCGGGCAGGGTTGCTGCGTCCGGGTTCCTGCGTTCCCAGCCGAAGGGGGTGGTGCCGTCGGACTTGCCCATGGCCCATGGGAACACGGTGGCGTTGGAGACGTGGTTCCAGCGGAGGTGTCGTTCGAGGAGGCGGCGGCTTTCCGGGTTGGGCTCGAAGGCGAACACGCGTCCATGGGGCCCGACGACGCGGGACTCGACGAGCACGGTGAACCCGCGGTGGGCCC
This sequence comes from uncultured Verrucomicrobiota bacterium, assembly GCA_903925515.1. GTDB lineage: Bacteria > Verrucomicrobiota > Verrucomicrobiia > Limisphaerales > UBA9464 > UBA6176. The sequence goes on along the minus strand of CAIYFP010000162.1, from coordinate 2,384 downwards.
CGATGTCCCAGACGACCTCGCCGGGCTGGACGAGCCGCTCGAGACAGGATGCCTTGCCGCGCACGAAGTCGCCGCGGAGGTAGCGGGACCCGCTGGTGGCGCTCCACCAACGTCCCTTGTTTGGACCGCCGCGAATGCGAAGCCGGACAAATCCGAAGAGTTCCTTGAGGGAGGACATGGGCTGCGTGGGTGGGGGGGTGAGGGCTCCGGCGAAAAGGGCGGGTCTAGGTGTCGCCGACGTGCTTGCTGGCGACGGGACGTGATGGGAGGAGGTTTTCGTAGAGGCGTGCGTAGCGGATGAAGCAGGAGTAGGCGGCCGTGGTGGCGACGAACAAGCCCGGGAACCCGTCGAGGAAGCCCAGCCGGAGAAGATAGCTCCTTAGGAAACGCCATGCGGCGCGACCTGCGGCGACCCATGCGGCGGCGACCCTGCCGGAGGCGCGGTGATGACGCGCAAAGTAGTCTGCCTGGCGGTTGAGGCGCGAGACGTAGCTGCGAATGTCCGGGTAGCCGTGGTGGAGGAGGTCGGACCTGAGGCGGACCGCACGTTTGGCCGGGCGTATGGGTTGGATGATGGTGTGGTAGGGGTCGCCGCCCCAGCGTCCAGCGCCGCGACGCACGAGGCGGAGGACGCGGTCGGGGTACCATTCCCCGTGTCGGATCCACCGGCCCAGCAACCGGGTGCAGCGGGGGATTTCAGCGCCCCATTGATCGGGGCCGGCATGGGCGATGAAGCGGGACAGTTCGTCGAGAAGGGGCGGCGAGACCTCCTCGTCGGCGTCCATCGCGAGGATCCACGGCTGGGCACAGGCGTCGAGGGCGTGGTTCTTTTGGGTGGCGTAGTCCGTCCATGGGTTTTCAAGGACGACCGCCCCTGCTTCGCGCGCCACGGCGACGGTGCCGTCGCGGCAGTCGTTGACGACGACCACAATCTCGGAAGCCCAGTCGCGCACGGAAGCGAGGCAGACGCGGAGGTTGGCCTCCTCGTTGCTGGCGATGATGGCGATGCTGACTGGAAGGCGGGACATGGCCTTGAATCGAGCCGGCCGACGCGGCGGATGACACGCGGCGGGCAGGTGAGGAGACGAGGGGGGCGCGGGAGGCGTCAAGGACTGATTGCCGCGGGCGACGGCCGGACGACCGGGGCGGGGCCCTCCAACCTCCGCGCCGGGCCGGGCATGGATGGGCATGGGGTTCCTGGCGAGGGAACAAACGAGATTGCATCCGTGGTTTCATGGCGTGAGAGACCCGTTTCAGTCGCCATGGCATCTCGGCATGGGGCGCCTCGTCATGCCATGGGCCTGGGCCGTTTAGGACCTGACTGATTGGGCCATGGGACCCTGCCCGGTATCCCGACCCAAGGGTTCATGTGGAAAGATTGACCCTTCTTCCCTGACGACCTTTCCGACGACCCAAGGCAGTGCACCAGCCCGCGCATTCGGTCCGCATCCGAGTTGGACTCCACCGCCCATCCCATTGACGCGTTGAATGGTCCAAACCGTGCCAGGCATGGAAGCCCGGCAATAGGGCTGGGGTGATTCCAAGGGGAACCTTGACGGCACCAGCAAAGCGCCCTACCCGAGGGGGCATCGCTCATGCAACAAGCCGGGTTTCCGCCCGCTGAAAATGATGCAGCACCCATCCCAAAACCACATGGATACCCACATGACACAACATTCCATGCACCTGGCCGCGGCCACCCCTGGCTTGAATGATGACAGTCCAAGCCATCCATGCTGGCGCCCCGAGAATGCGAATCGGCACTCCATCGTTCCCGTCCGACCAACGAGGTGCGGATGGGCTGGTGCCAAGCCCGGGCAGGCTATCAAGTCCTGTCAGGTGTTTGGACATCACGGCGATGGTCGGATTGCATGGGTTTGGAAGGTCTTTGTCGATGGGTTGTCGTTTGGAAGTGGGATACCTGATTCGCGGCTGAAGGGGGCTGTGATCATGACGAAGGCATCGAGCCTCTGCCGCATCTTGGTGGTTGGATTGGGTCTGGCATGCGGGGTGGCCAGCGCACATGGGGCCGCTGCGGGCTACCGGATTGCTGCAACGGCGCTTGACGCGTTCCTGGGCAGGCTGGGCCAGAACGCGGCGGATAGCATGGTCGATACCATGGTTGGACGGGAGGCTATCGGTCTGCACGTGCCGGTCTGGATCGCTTCATGGAACCACAGGCAAGTTGCCTGTGACATCTCCGCGGCCGTCCCGCTGGAAGGCATCAGCAAGTCAGCCGAATGGTCGCGCCGCATCGACCGAACCGAGCGTTACCGCGTCATGTTCATCTCGGCGGTCCCTCGGGTCATCGAGGAGGCAACCGTCTGGAGCGGGTCTCGCTACGAGACCAAGACGGCCCCTTTGCTGCCAAGGGTCAGGAGCCT
>CAIYFP010000161.1 GCA_903925515.1 uncultured Verrucomicrobiota bacterium | reverse complement strand
GCTCCGTCCTCACGCCTTGCCCCGGGGCATTCTTGGAGCAACGAAACACCAGCGATTTGTGAGACACGACACTAGTTCTTGGGCTCGGACCAGTCGTAGGCGGCGAGGGCCTTGAGCTCGCGGATGAAGACCTCGTTGCCCGCGACGGCGAGGTGGGCCCATGTGTCGTCGCCGACCTTGCGCTTGGAGAGGACCTCGTGCTTGGCAGGCGACGCGGCCATGAGCATGAGGATGCCGCGTTCGTCGAGGGCAAGGATGCGGTCTCGGTTGGCGACGAGGCTCCAGTACTTGCCGAAGGACTCGGAGGTGGTCCACCTCTCGGCGCCGTCCTCAAGGCTGACGCAGAGGGCGCGTTGGTTGCGGAGGTGGAGGTAGGCATGGCCGTCGTGGAGGATGGGGGAGGTCATGTAGCCTTGCGCCTTGAAGGACCATGCGGGCTTGACGGAGAAACGGTCGCCGTCGCGGGCGACGTCGAAGGCGAGTGTCTTGCCGCCATAGGTGCTGGTGAAGATGCGGTTGGAGGACACGGGGGTGGGCGTGAGGATGTTCATGCCGCGGAAGGCCTCGACGGGGGTGGACCAGAGCTCGGCGCCGGTGGCGAGGTCCAGCCCGGCGAGGTGGGTGCGGGTCTGGACCACGAGCTGACGTTGGCCGGCGACATGGGCGATGATGGGCGAGCTGAAGGCGCTGCCGTTCATGGAGTCGGTGGTGGCGAGGGCCTTCCATTGGGTTTCGCCGGACTTCTTGTCGAGGCGGACGACGGCGCCGCCGGCCTGGGTGTAGAGCGCGTCCCCGTCCACGAGGGGCGAGCTGACGTATCCGAAGGCGGGGACCGGGGTGCCGTCCTGGGCCGGGAAGTCATGCTTCCAGCGGACCTTGCCGCTGGAAGCGTCGATGGCGACGAGGACGTCGCGCATGCCGGAGACGAAGAGGGATTCGCCGTCCCATGCCGGGGTGGAGCGGATCCAGTCGCCGTTGGACTTGGCGAAGAAGGGGACCTTCATGGCGCCCTCCCACTCGGTCTTCCAGAGTTCCTTGCCGGTGGCGCGGTCGAGGGCGCGGACGACCTCGGACTTGGCATCGCGGGTCTCGGTGGTGAAGACGCGGTCCGGGGCGACGATGGGGCCGGAGTAGGAGGGCCCGAGCTCGACCCGCCAACGGGGCCGGAGGTGTTGCTCGTCGAGGCTGGAGGGCCATGCGGGGGCCTCGACGCGGCCGTCGCGGGAGGGTCCGCGCCATTGGGGCCATGAGGAACTGGCGGCGCAGGAGAGGGAGACAGCAAGCCATGCGGCCGTGTTGAGGACATTCTTGGCGCTCATGGGCGAGGGTAGGGTGGAAACTGGAAGGCGCAACCGGCGGTGGGAAAGGGGCGGGCATGGAAAGTTGGGCTTCCCGGGGGTGACGTGATGGGAGAGGATGGGGATGGAGCGAGGACATGTTGACGGGCATCTACACAGCGGTCGTGACGCCGTTCCGGAACGGCGAGGTGGACGAGGAAGCCTTTCGCCGGATCGTCGAGGGGCAGGCGAAGGGCGGGGTGGACGGCATCGTGCCGGTGGGCACGACGGGCGAGTCGCCGACGCTGGACCATGACGAGCACATCCGGGTGATCGAGCTGGCGGTGAAGTTTGCCCGGGGCCGGGTGACGGTCATGGCGGGGACGGGCGGGAACGCGACGGCGGAGGCGGTGGAGCTGACGCGGGCGGCGGAGAAGGTGGGGGCGGACGCGACGTTGCAGGTGGCGCCCTACTACAACAAGCCGACGCAGGGCGGGTTGTACGAGCATTTTGCGGCCGTGGCGCGCGCGACGCGACTTCCCATCATGTTGTACAGCATCCCCGGGCGGTGCGGCGTGGAGATCGGGGTGGACACGTGCGCGCGGCTGGCAAGGGACTTCAGGACGGTGGTGGGGATCAAGGAGGCGGGGGGCAACGCGGACCGCGTGAGCCAGCTTCGGGCGGCGTGCGGGCCGAGGTTTTCGATCCTCAGCGGGGACGACTCGTTGACGCTGCCGTTCATGTCGGTGGGCGCGCAGGGGGTGGTGAGCGTGGCGAGCAACGTGGCGCCGAAGCTGGTTTGCAAGATGGTCCGCGCGTTTGCGGCGGGCGAGGCGCGTGCGGCGCAGAGGCTGCATGCGCGGCTGTACCCGTTGTTCAAGGACCTGTTCATCGAGACCAACCCGGCGCCGGTGAAGGCGGCGATGGCGTTGCTGGGGATGTGCGGCGAGGAGCTTCGGCTTCCGATGGTCCCCGTGACGGACAAGTCGCGGGCGCAGCTTGCGGAGACGTTGAAGGCCGTGCTTTGAGCCGGGGTGAGGGGCGGGCGGCGCGGCGAGAGGCTTTCCTTCATGTCGTTGGTTGTCATCGGGCTCAGCCATCGGGACGCGCCGGTCGGGGTACGGGAGTCGATTGCGTGCCCGGACGCGGCGGCGGTCCTGTTCGGGAGGGTTTTTGTGGAGTCGGGCCTCGTGAGGGAGGCGGTGCTGGTCTCGACGTGCAACCGGGTGGAGGTGTATGCGGTGCCGACGAGGCCTGGGGCGGAGGGGGTCGCCTGCGCGAGGGATTGGCTGGCCCGGGAGCGAGGGTTGGGCCGTGCCGAGGCGGCGATGCTTCGGATTCGGGAGGGCGCCGAGGCGGCGGGGCACCTGTTTCGGGTTGCGGCGGGCATGGAGTCCATGGTGCTGGGGGAGACGGAGGTGATGGGGCAACTGAAGCGGGCCTACGAGGGGGCGCGGCAAGGCGGGACGACGGGGCCCGTCCTGAACCGGGTCTTCCAAAGGGCATTCGCGGCCGGGAAGGCGGCGCGCAGCCTGACGGGCATCCAGCGCGGGCGGACCTCGGTGGCGTCGGTGGCCGTGGCGATGGCGGACCGCATCTTCGAGGGGTTGGCGGGGCGGGAGGTCTTGGTGTTGGGGGCGGGGGAGGCGGGTGAGGAGACGGCGCGGGCGTTGGTTTCGCGGGGTGCAAGCAGCGTGATGGTGGCGAACCGGTCGTTCGAGCGTGCGGAGGCGCTTGCGAGGGAGCTGGGAGGGAAGGCTTTCCGGTTCGACGGATGGGAGCCGGAGTTCCCGAGGGTGGACGTGGTGATCGGCACGACGAGCGCGCCGCATCATGTCCTCGGGGTGGGGCGGCTCGCGAGGTTGATGGAGCTGCGTCCCGCACGGCCGTTGCTGCTGGTGGACCTTGCGGTGCCGCGGGACATCGACCCGGACGTGCGGAGGTTGCCGGGGGTCCACCTGTACGACATGGACGACCTGCAAGGGGTGGCCGAGGCGGAGTCGAGTCTTCGGAGGGCTGCGTTGGCTCCATGCGAGGAGATTGTCAGGGCCCACGTGGCGGCGTGGGCGAGGAGCAGGTCGGGTGCCGGGGTGGCGGGGTGAGGCAGGATGGCGACGGGACGTTCCATGCGGGGCAAGGGCGGGGGCAAGGCCGGGAACGGCCGCGAGTGGGTCGTGGGCACGCGGGGCTCGCCGCTGGCCATGGCGCAGGCGCGGGAGTTTGCGAGGAGGGTGGAGGAATCCAGCCGGGCGGCGCGGGTGACGTTGCGGACCTTCGAGACGACGGGGGACCGGACGGCGGCGCAGGGGGCCTCGCTGGCGGGGCCCGGGGTGAAGGGGTTGTTCACGAGGGAACTCGAGGAGGCCTTGGTCTCGGGGGCGATCGACTTCGCGGTGCACAGCCTGAAGGACCTGCCGACGACGTTGCCGGACCATCTTGAGCTGGCCGGGGTGCTGGCGAGGGCGGACGTCCGGGACGTGTTGGTGTACCGGGACGAGGCATGGGTCCGGGCGCGGGGCGGGCCGGAGGAATGGTCGCCGGGGCAACGAGTGATGCGGGGCTTCCAGCGCGGCTTGCGATTGAAGTGCCTGCCCCGGGACGTGTCCGTGGGCACGAGCAGCCCCCGGAGGGCCGCATGGGTTCGCCGGTGGGCGCCGATGGCGGAGGTCGTCCCGCTGCGGGGCAACGTGGGGACGCGCCTCGGGCGGATGTTGGTGGACGCCTCCATGGACGTGGTGGTGCTTGCGCTGGCGGGCATCGAGCGGTTGGGCTGGTTTGTGGGTCCTGGGGGCAGGCTGGGGCGAGACCCGCGGTGTCCGGAGGGATCGGGAGAGGCTGTTCCCGAGGGCTTGATGGGATCGGTGCTGGGCGAGGATGAGATGTTGCCGGCGCCGGGGCAGGGTGCCTTGGGGATCGAGGTGGCGACGCGGAAT
>CAIYFP010000160.1 GCA_903925515.1 uncultured Verrucomicrobiota bacterium | reverse complement strand
CGCCATCAACACGCCTCCACCCTCGTCATCGTCCTCTGGGTCGCCCTCGGCCTCGTCGCCCTCGGCCTCTACTTCGGCCAGTCTTCCTCCCTCAACCTCCGCGCCGCCGACCACCGCGCCGCCGCCCTCGAGGCCGACCAGGCCATCCAGGGCGCCGCACGCTACGCCGCCTTCGTCATCACCAACCTCGACACCCCAGGCCTCCTCCCCCAGTTCAACGTCGCCCCACGCTTCCCTTTCCGTGCCCAAGACGTCCGCGTCGGCGACGCCTCCTTCTGGTTCATCGGACGCGACTTTGACCGCCTCAGCTCCACCCTCGGACGCAACCTCCAGCCCACCTTCGGCCTCGTGGACGAGGCCTCCAAGCTCAACCTCAACACCGCCACCCAGGAAATGCTCGAGCTCCTTCCCCGCATGACCCCCCAACTCGCCGCCGCCATCATCGACTGGCGCGACGAAAACGACGAGCCCTCCCCAGACGGCGCCGAGGAGGAAACCTACCAGCGCCTCACCCCGCCCTACCGCTGCAAGAACGCCCCCTTCGAGTCCATCGAGGAACTCCGCCTCGTCTATGGCATGACCCTCGACCTCCTCGCCGGCGAGGACGCCAACCGAAACGGCATCCTCGACCCCAACGAGGACGACTACGACTCCACCCCGCCCCTCGACAACCGCGACGGCCGCCTCGACCCCGGCCTTTGGGAGTTTGTCACCGTCCATTCCCGCGAATCCCTGCTCACCACCAACGGCACCGCCCGAATCCCCCTGTCGCCGCAAGGCCGCCAACAACTCGCCCCACTCCTCCAGGAAAGGTTCGGCAACCCTCGCGCCAACCAAATCCTCGGACGACTCGGCAACCAGTCGCCCCAAGGCCTCCTCAACTTCTTCGTCCTGTCCGGCATGTCCGTGGACGAGTTCTCCCAAATCGAGGGCGACATCACCGCCGGCGATGGCCAGACACCCCAGGAGGGCCTCGTCAATGTCAACACCGCCCCGGAGGCCGTCCTCGTCTGCATCCCCGGCATCGGCACCGACATGGCACCCCAGCTCGTTTCCTACCGCCAATCCAACCCCAACCGTCGCAACACCGTCGCATGGGCCGCCGAAATCCTTGGCCCCCAACGTTCCCAGCAAGCCGGCCGTTACCTTACCGGCAGGTCCTCGGTCTATTGCGCTGACATCGGTGCCGTCGGTCACCTCGGAAAAGGCTACCGCCGGTGCCGGTTCATCCTCGATTCCTCCGAGGGAGGCTTGCGGATCGTCCAGCGAACCGACCTGTCCCACCTCGGGTGGGCTCTCGGGGCGCAGGCATGGCAACAACAACAGCAGCAACGGCAGTTGACGCAAAACACACGATGATTGACCGGCTCAAGGCCCGCCGCTCCCAGCCCCTCCTCGGGCTCTCGCTCGATGGCTCCTCCTTCGAGGCCGTCCTCGTCCGTCCCTCCAACGGCCATGCCGAGGCAGGCACCCCGCTCGTCTTCCCTCTCCCCACCGACATCCTCCACGGCGACCCCGCCGCCCAAGGACGTTCCCTCCGCGATGCCCTCGACCACGCCGGCCTTCGCTCCCGTCGCTGCGCCGTCGCGCTCCCCGCCTCTTGGACCTTCGTCGCATCGTTCCCCCTCCCCGACCTGCCACCCGATGACCTCGAAGGCTTCATCGACCTCGAGGTCGAACGTTCCTTCCCCTACGGCCCCGACCAACTCGCCATCGCGCGCCACCCATGGAACGACGCATCCGGACTCCCTTGCCTCACCCTCGTCGCCGTCCCCCTCGAACACCTTGAACGGCTCGAGGCCACGCTCCGCGCCGCACGCCTCCATCCCGTCTCCCTCGCCCCCGCCCTGCCAGAACTCCTCGACCTCGCCCCATCCGACCCATCCCCAAGGCTCGACCTCCTCGCCTCCCAATCCTCCATCAGCCTCTCCATCGCCTCCGCCGATGGGCTCGTCATCCACCGCGCCCTCGACGAAGTCCTCGTCAAGGCCAACGGTGCCCCGGCCGTCGCCCCAGACCGCCTCCAACGCGAGCTCCGCGTCACCCTCGGCCAACTGCCCCCGAACATCCGACAAGGCCTCGCGCGCGCTCGCGTCCTCGGACACGGCCCAGTCGCCGCTTCCCTCCACGACGCCCTCGTCTCCATCGCCCCACGCCTTGCCCTTTCCGTCGCCCAAGTCGATCGCGTCCCCGAAAACCGCCCCGCCTCCCCACGCATCACCCAAGGCCTCCCCACCTCACCCGCCCTCGCCATCGCAGCCCGCCACCTCGGCAACCGCCCCGCCTCCTTCGAGTTCCTCGCCCCCAGCATCTCCCCAATCCAAGCCCTCGTCTCCCGGTTCTCCTCCGGCCGCACCGCCCACTACGGCATCGCCGCCGCCGCCGCCCTCCTCGTCGTCGCCGCCGCATTCCTCGTCCAGCAGGTCCGCCTCTTCACCCTTCGTTCCAAGTGGAATGCCATGGCCAAGACCGTCGCCCACGTCGAGTCCCTCCAGGCCAACATCAAGAAGTTCCGCCCATGGTTCGATGACTCCGTCCCCTCCCTACTCGTCCTCCGAACCCTCACCACCGCCTTCCCAGACGACGACACCCTCACCGCCAAGACCGTCGAGCTCCGCGAGGGCGCCCTCATCGTCTGCTCCGGCACCGCCAAGGACTCCGCCGCCCTCAACCGCACCCTCGAAAAGCTCCGCGCCGCACCCGAGGTCCGTGACGTCACCGTGGACCAAATGCGCGGCAAATCCCCCGTCCAGTTCTCCTTCAACTTCCACTGGGACGCCTCCGGAGGAACCCCATGAACCTTGACCCCGACCAACGCAAGAAGCTCCTCCTCGTCGTCGCATCCGTCGGCGTCGCCATCCTCCTCGGCGACCGCGTCGTCCTCTCGCCCCTGCTCAAGTCATGGCAGGCTCGCCAAGCCCAGATCGCCGAGCTCCAGAAACGCATCAGCAAGGGCGAACAACTCATCGCCCGCCTCAAGCCCGTCGAGTCTCGCTGGAAGGAGATGGCCTCCAACGCCCTCCCCAAGGCCACCTCCGTCGCCGAGGGCCGCATCCTTGACGCCCTCGACCGCTGGTCCCGCTCCGCCTCCGTCAACGTCACCTCCGTCAAGCCCCAGTGGAAGCAACTCGACGACGACTACTCCACCTTCGACTGCCACGTCGATGCCACCGGCAACCTCGCCAGCCTCACCCGCTTCCTCTACGAGGTCGAACGCGACCCGCTCGCCATCCGCGTCGAGGCCGTCGAGCTTGCCGCCCGTGACAACAACGCCTCCTCTCTCTCCCTCGGCCTCCACGTCAGCGGCCTCCTCCTCAACCTCAGGGAAAGCCGATGAATCCACCCGCCCACGCCGTCGCCTCCCCCCTCCTCCTCGCCCTGCTCGCCACCGCGCTCGCGCTGTCGTCGCTCGCCGCCGCCTCCCCACAGGACGAGCCCGCCCAAGCCCAGGATTCCAGCGAGCCCGTCGAATCCTCCCCCGCCGATGAAGGCGACGACGAACCCGTCGCCGACTCCCCATCCACCAACTCGCCCCCCTCCTCCACCAACGCCACCCCGGCCGCCCCAGACACCAACGCCCCGCCTCCCCGCCCCTCTCGCCGTTCATCACGGCGGTCGCCCGAACGTTCCGGCATCCGCGATTGGCGCTCCTCCTCGCGCTCCTCCAGCCCTCGCGACACCTCCACCAACGGCCCGGCCAAGTCCGACTACGCCTACTTCCAGCTCGTCAACGATCGCAACATCTTCAATGCCGCGCGCGTCCCCAACCGCCCAGACCGCCCACGCCCCCCAGAGCAACGCCGCCAACCCAAGGTCGAGTCCATCTCCCTCGTCGGCACCCTCCGCTACGAAAAGGGCTCCCTCGCCTTCTTCGACGGATCCTCCTCCGACTTCAAAAAAGCCCTCAAGCCCGGCGACTCCATCGCTGGCCATCGCATCCTCTCCGTCACCGACTCCACCGTCCGCCTCGTCGTCAACGAATCCCCCATCGACCTCAAGGTCGGCACCCAGCTCCAACGCGAGGACGAAGGCGACTGGAAGCTCGCCGAGGGCGTCACCCTCGGCTCTTCCTCCTCGTCCTCCTCCTCGTCCTCGTCCTCGTCCTCCTCGTCCAACACCGCCTCCCCTTCCTCCTCGTCCACTCCCACCCCCTCCTCGGCCGCCTCCTCCGGTTCCTCCGGCGGAGGTGCCGAGGAAACCCTCCGGCGCCTTCGCGAGCGCCGTGCCAAGGAAAACAAGCCATGAACACCCCTACCGCTCGCAACCTCGCAATCGCACTCGTCGCCACCGCCGCCCTCGGCGCCCCCCTCCGCGCCCAGGAAAGCAAGCCTGCCCCCGCGACCACCGCTCCCCTGGCCGCCCCCGCGGACAAGCCCGCGCCCGACGCCGCCATCCCGGAGGCCGCCCCCGCGGTAAAACCCGCCTCCACCAACGCCCCCGTCGCGGCCCCCAAGCCCCCCCCGGAGCCTCTCCCCGCGCCCGAACCCCTCCCCACCGCCCCCGATGGCACCCCCATGCTCCGCCTCAACTTCCGCGGCGCACCCCTCGAAACCATCCTCAACTACCTCAGCGAGGCCGCCGGCTACATCATCGTCCTCGACACCGAGGTGAAGGGACGCATCGACGCATGGTCCGCCCAGCCCGTCACCCGCGACGAGGCCTTCCACATCCTCGAAACCGCCCTCGCCAAGAACGGCTACACCGCCCTCCGCTCCGGCCGTACCCTCACCATCGTCTCCAAGGAATCCGCCAAGAAACGCGACATCCCCGTCAAGTCCGGCAACAACCCCGACTCCATCCCCAAGGACGAGCAGGTCGTTACCCAGATCATCCCCATCCGCTTCATCAGCGCCACCGCCCTCACCACCGACCTCTCCCCGCTCCTGCCCCCCGAGGCCACCATGACCGCCAACGAGGCCGGCAATGCCCTCGTCATCACCGACACCCAGGCCTCCATCAAGCGGCTCACCGAGATCATCCGCGCCCTCGACACCTCCCTCGCCAATTCCTCCTCCGTCAAGGTCTTCGCCCTCCGCTACGCCGACGCCAAGGAGCTCGCCACCGTCATCAAGGACCTCTTCTCCTCCACCGACTCCCGCTCCGGCAATGCCAGCAACAACAACAACCGCGGAGGCTTCGGCGGATTCCCCGGCGGCTTCGGCGGCTTCGGTGGCATGGGCGGCGGCCGCGGAGGCGGCGGCAGTGGCGGCGGAGGCTCCTCCAGTGGCGCCGGCAACCGCGCCGCAGCCTCCAAGGTCGTCGCCGTCGCCGACGAACATTCCAACTCCGTCATCGTCAATGCCCCCGAGGACGCCATGCCCACCATCGAGGAACTCATCCGCACCGTGGACACCAACGTCCAGGACATCACCGAGCTCCGCGTCTTCCGCCTCCAATACGCAGACCCCGCCGAAATGGCCGAAATCCTCTCCGGCCTCTTCCCGGACGAAACCAGCTCCCGCTCCAGCAACAACAACAACCGCGGCCAACGCTTCGGCGGCTTCGGCATGTTCGGCGGCATGAACCGCGGCGGCGGAGGCGGCAACTCCAGCAGCAACAACTCCGACCGCGCCCTCAAAAAGGGCCGGGTCGTCGCCGTCCCGGACGCCCGCACCTCCTCCGTCATCGTCTCCGCCGACCGCGAAATCATGGGCCAGATCGCCGAGATGGTGAAGCAGCTCGACGCCAACCCGGCCCGCAAGCAAAAGGTCTTCGTGTACGACCTCGACAACGCCGACCCCCAGCAGGTTCAAGAGGTCCTCCGCGGCCTCTTCGAGCGCCAAGGCAGCAACACGCGCAATACCCAGACCCGCCAGCAAAACTCCGCCCTCACCACCCGCTCCACCCAGCAGCAACAGCAAAACAACATGAACCGCGGCGGCGCAGGGTTCGGCTCCGGCGCCGGCGGCGGCGGTGGCGTCGGCACCGGCGCACGCGGCAACTAAACCCTCGCTCCCGCAACCACCCCCCAGCCCTTCATCCCTCCCTCACACACCCCTCCTTTCACCCCATGAATCGCCTCGCCCAACGCGCCTCCGCGATCCTCGTCGCCGCCTCCCTCGCCGCGCCAACCCTCGCCCAGTTCCAGGGCTTCGGTGGCACCGGCGGTGCCTCCCAGCGCCGATCCTCCTCCGGCTCCGCCTCCGCCCGCGAATACCCCAACAACACCGAGGTCGGCGACGCCATCATCTCCTTCGACCCCGAAACCCGGAAGATCATCGTCATCACCGACGACGACACCAACCTCCAGATCAAGGACGTCGTCGCCAGCCTCGACAACCCCCGCCCCCAGGTCCTCATCAAGGTCGTCTTCCTCGAGGTCACCCACAACGACTCCTCCGACATCGGCGTCGAGGGCGGCTACACCCGCCAGCTCGGCAATACCGGCACCGGCAACATCGCCAATGCCTTCGGGGCCTCCGCCCTCTCCAGCGCCGCCACCTCCGCCGTCCCCAACGCCCTCGGACAAAACGTCCAGAACATGCTCCCCGTGCCCCCGGGCGCCGGCGTCTATCAGGTCCTCGGCTCCGACTTCCAGGCCACCCTCCGCGCCATCGCCCAGGCCGGCCGCGCCGAAATCCTCTCCCGCCCCTCCATCCTCGCTCGCAACAACCAGCCCGCCACCATCTCCCTCGGCCAACAGGTCCCCCTCGTCTCCAATACCCGCTTCGATGCCATCAACGGCCAAATCAACACCGTCTCCTACCAGAACGTCGGCATCATCCTCCGCGTCACCCCCTTCATCACCCCAGACGGCATGGTCGAGATGATCGTCTCCCCGGAAACCTCCTCCCTCGCCGAACGTTCCCAGTGGGTCCCCATCTCCCGCGACGCCCTCGCACCCGTCGTCAATTCCCGCCTCGCCGACACCGTCGTCGTCGTCCCAGATGGCCAGACCGTCGTCATCGGCGGCCTCATGCAGAACCAAATCACCGAGTCCGAAAGCAAGGTGCCCTACCTCGGCGACATCCCCTGGCTCGGCAACGCCTTCAAGCGAAAGCAAAAGAGCAACATCAAGACCGAGCTCATGATCTTCCTCACCCCCATCGTCATCCCCGCCCCGTCCCAGCTCGCCGGCATGACCGCCGAGGAACGCTCCAAGGTCCTCCTCCGCCCCAAGTCACTCCCCCAGGTGCAGCTCGAAAACCTCGTGGACCAACTCCCCGAGAAGTCCCCTAGCAAGAAGGGTGACAAGCAGCCCGCCAATGTCCCCGACGCCCCCAAGGCCCCCAAGGCCCCCGAAATCCCCGCGGATCCCAAGGCCAAGGCCGCCCCAGCCCCCGCACGCCGTCGCCCCTGATCCCCAACCCTTCTCCCGTGAAACGCCTCCTCCCACTCCTCGCCTCCACCCTCGCCGCCCTCGGCCTCCTCGCCCATTCCGCCACCGAGCCCGCCCCGCGCACCGACGACTCGTGGAAGCAACGCCAGGCCCTCCTCAATGACCGCGCCGCCATGGCCGGCCCCAAGGCCCGCGTCGTCTTCATCGGCGATTCCATCACCCAAGGCTGGGAGGGCGCCGGCAAGAACACATGGGAGAAACGCTTCGCCCCCCATCATGCCGTCAACCTCGGCATCGGTGGCGACCGCACCCAGCACGTCCTCTGGCGCCTCGACAACGGCAACCTCAACTCCCTCAAGCCCGACGCCGTCGTCCTCATGATCGGCACCAACAACTCCAACGGCGACGACAACTCCGTCGATCAAATCGCCGAGGGCGTCTCCGCCATCGTCGCCAAGCTCCGCGCCGATCTCCCCAACTCCACCATCCTCCTCCACGCCATCTTCCCGCGCGGCGAAAACCCCAACCCCCAACGCGGCAAGATCGCCCAGGTCAACCAGATCCTTCATGGCCTCGCCGACGGCCGCCACGTCCTCTGGATCGACTTCGCCCACCGTTTCATGAACCCCCGCGGTGTCATCCCCAAGGATCTCATGCCCGATTTCCTCCACCTCAGCCCCGCCGGCTACGACGTCTGGGCCGACGCCCTCCAACCCTACCTCGACAGCCTCCTCCCCGCCGCCACACCCAACTCCCCCGCCATCGCGGGCGACTGGATCATCACCATGCCCGGCCCCTCCAACGATCCCGTCGAAATCCCCATGTCCCTCACCCTCGACGGCACCCGCATCGGCGGCTGGATCGCCCGCAGCAAGGACAAGCGCCTCGAAATCACCGACGGCAAGCTCTCCGGCAACGGCTTCGCATGGACGATCCGCCGGGACCGGCCCCAAGGCGGCACCATGACCTATCGCATGAGCGGCTCCCTCGTCTCGGGCACCCTCAAGGGCAAGACCGAGGCCGACCTCGACGGCAACCCCGTCTCCAACGAGTGGTCCGCCCGACGCAAGTAATCAGACGTAACCCAAGGGCCAATCGGCCTTGCGCCACACGCGGCACGATCGCGTCGATTTCATCGGGGACGACCCACCTGCAAGACCGACGGCCAGTCGAAGAGCCCCATTCTGTCCGGCGACAGCCTCCCCAGACTCGAAGGCTCCCTCGCGATCCCACGACAAACCATGCCGGTACAAGCCCGGCAATGCCTCCGACCTTCCCAAGCTCCAAGCAGTAACGATTGATCCTAAAAACGGCAGTTGAAGAGGGCTTCAAGGCAGGGAAATGGCCGTCCCACCAAGACAAAGATGCCCTGTGGGATCCATCCGAGACCTTACCCGTCGGGTGAGGTTGGAATGGGCCGGCCAGGGTGGTAGGCCGGGTGTCCACTAGGCGTTCACCTTGGAACGTCCGCACAGGAACCGACCGATACGGCATCCCTTGCCTTGGGCTTGTGGGCTCGGGTTTTCGGGTGTTTCGTGTATTTCGTGGTTCCACAAACGCCGGGCTGTGGGCCGGCTACAGGGGGGG
>CAIYFP010000159.1 GCA_903925515.1 uncultured Verrucomicrobiota bacterium | reverse complement strand
GGTAGCTGCTGGCGCCGGCCATGGGCATCCCGGGTGCGGAGGATGCCGGTATTGGTCATGGCGCCGGCGGGGGGCCTGGGCCCGGAGGTGGGCCACCAACGCGGCTCCGCGCTCCCGTTGCGTCGAGAGCGAGTCCGCCATGGCGGCCAGCGCGAGGCCGAGGAGTGCCATGCCGAGTCCGATGGACTTCATGAGAGCCAAGCGTGAGGGCGCGTCATGGGGTGGACGGGATGCGTCGTTCCACGACGGGCGGCCCGCCCTTGCGCCCGCGCACGACGAGCCCCGGCGGCCGAGCCCCCACCTTCCCGTGCCCGCATCCGCAGGCCGCGCCACATCCATGGGGAAAACGACGGGCCCGGAATTGCCGCCATGCGAACACGGCGGCGGTCAACGCCACAATTCCCAGTGCCACCGGTGTTTGCCATGCTTGGGATGCCATGTCGCCCTTGGGTTGGGGTTTGACGGACAGTCTCCCGGCGGTTCAACCCTTGCCACCGAACGAGACGTAGTCGTCAAGGTCGAGCAGGTCGGCCCATGAATGGATGTCCTCCCGCGTGCCCCCCAGTCGCTTGAGGGTCTCCATGAAGTAGCCCAGCGTCTCGAGGTCGCTGTCGGGCCCGCGCTGGTCGTGGAAGGCGCTCCACTGCTGGATTTCCCACGGCGAGCGCCTGTGGGTCGCCCGGGACTCGATCCATGCAAGGACCTCGGAGTCGCCTCCACCCATGGCGACGTCGGCCTTCAACGCGTCGCCATGGATGCCGACGAAGCGGAGGAAGTGCTTGTCCAGCGGACAGTTGTAACGGTATTCGCCCGCGGTTCCGGCGATCTCGGCGCGGCACTTGTCAAGGACGCGGGGCAGGATGGCGTAGCCGCCAAGACGGACTCGCATGCTGCGGGGCGGGCGACGCGTGAGGTCGGGGGCGTTCAAGGACGTGTTGCTCATTCCGGGCCAATACTTGCCATGCGTCGGTTTGCGGCAAGGGGGAAGGCGGCCTCCTCGTCCCCGCGCATGAGGCCTTGTGGCGACCGGCTCACGCCCAGGCAGCCTCGCGGCTACGCATCCGGATAAACGGTCAAATGGACAGAGCGGGTCCCATGGCTCTGCCGTGGCATGAGGCGGCATGTTTTTTCACGCCAGGATCAGGGCCAAGGCAGGCCTTGGGAAATGGGGCCAGTGAAACCTGCCCGGGCGGCCAACCGGTGGTGTCATGGGTAGTCGCCAAGACGCCAAAAAGACCTGTCTTTTCAACCCTCCGTCGGCGCAGCGTGAGGCGAGAACCGGGCACCCAGGAACTGCGTGCGCGCGAATCAGGCGTTCCATCCCCGCGTTGACGCCGCGCGCCGGGTTTCGCTCTATTGCGCCGGCAATGAGCTATTGCGCTTCCCCCTGGAACTTCACCCGCCGTCCCACCCGCGAGGTCGTCGTGGGCGACCCCGCCCGCGGCGGCGTCATCATCGGCGGCCACCACCCCGTCGTGCGCCAGTCGATGATCACCTGCGACACGATGGACACGGCGGCATGCATCCGGCAGACGCTGGACCTCGTGGCGGTGGGTTGCCAAATCGTGCGCATCACCGCGCCCACCGTGAAGGACGCGGCCAACCTCCAGCACATCGTCGCCGGACTCCGCGACGTCGGCTGCCATGTCCCCATCGTCGCCGACATCCACTTCAAGCCCGAGGCTGCCATGGAGGCCGTCAAATGGGTCGAGAAGGTCCGCGTCAACCCGGGCAACTACGCCGACAAGAAGAAGTTCGCGGTCAAGGAATACACGGACGCCGAGTACATGGAGGAG
>CAIYFP010000158.1 GCA_903925515.1 uncultured Verrucomicrobiota bacterium | reverse complement strand
AGCCCGCCAAGTGAACCCTCCTCGCTCCGCCCGTGCCCTCGTCGCATGGGCCGCCGACACGCTCGGCTGCGCCGGGGTGGCTTCGCCCGAACTGGATGCAGGCCTCCTCCTCGCCCATGCCACCGGCGTGCCACGACTTCGCCGCATGGCTTCCGGCGAAGACGCCGTGAACGAGGTCGCCGCGCTTTCCTTCGAGAGCCTTGTCCGGCGCCGCGCAACCCGGGAACCCCTGCAACACATCCTCGGCAGCACCGCCTTCCTCGACATGGACCTCCTCGTGGACGGCCGCGTGCTCGTTCCACGGCCGGAGACCGAGCAACTGGCGTTGATGGCTTCCCGATGCATCGCCGGGCTGCCCTCGCCCCGGATCCTCGACCTCGGCACCGGCTCGGGCTGCATCGCGCTGGCCCTCGCCCGCCATCATGCCGGGGCGGAGGTGGTTGCCGTGGACGTTTCGGCGGAGGCGTTGGAGGTCGCCATGTCGAACGAGCACAGGCTGGGCATGAATGGACGGATTCGCTGGGTGCTCGGGGACGCATTCAGCAAGGGCGCATGGTCATGCGACGGCTTGATGGACATCGGGCCTTTCGACCTCGTGGTGTCAAACCCGCCCTACATTCCCTCGCGCGAAATCGCAGGGCTCGAACCCGAGGTGCGCCGGCATGATCCCCGGCTGGCCTTGGACGGCGGCCATGACGGGCTGGATCCCTACCGGACGTTGGCGGCATCGGGCTGGAGGGCGCTCGCGCCGGGCGGGACGCTCGCCATGGAATTCGGTGACGACCAAGGGCCGGCCTTGCTCCGGTTGTTCGGAACCCACCCATGGATGGATCCAAGGCTGGGTAAAGACTTGAGCGGCCGGGAACGCGTTCTCATCGTGCGCGTGTCTCGCCGCTAGGCGTCGCTTCGCACAAGGACGCGGGGACGCACAAGGCGGGTGACTTTCCAATTTCAGATCATGGACAGCTTTGTCATCGAGGGCGGGACCACGTTGCGCGGCGAGGTTCAGGTCGGCGGCTCCAAGAACGCGGTGTTGCCCATCATGGCAGCAACACTCCTGACCCGGGAAACATGCGTGATACGAAGGGTGCCAGACCTGAGCGACGTCCGGTTCATGTGCAGCATCCTCGAGTCCTTGGGCGCCACCGTCGCGTTCGCCGACGGCACCCTCACCATCCGCGCCGAGAACATCTCGGGCACGGGCAACTACGACCTCATCCGCAAGATGCGCGGCTCCATCTGCATCCTCGGGCCGTTGATGGGGCGGCTTCTCAGGGCGTCGGTGTCGTTGCCGGGCGGGTGCGTCATCGGGACGCGCCCAATTGACCTCCACCTCAAGGGCCTCGAGGCACTGGGCGCCCGGATGCGCATCGAGGGCGGATACGTCCACGCCGAGACCCCCGGCCTGCATGGCGGGGTCATATTCCTCGGCGGCAGGTCCGGCCCCACCGTCCTCGGCACGGCGAACGTGGTCATGGCATCCGTCCTCGCGGAGGGCGTCACCGTGATCGAGAGCGCCGCATGCGAGCCCGAGGTGGTGGACTTGTGCCATTTCCTGAACGGGATGGGCGCGCGCATCCATGGAGCCGGGAGCCCAACGATCACGGTCACGGGCGTGGCCGCGCTGGGAGGGGTGGACCACGAGGTCATCGCGGACCGCATCGAGGCGGGCACCTTCGCAGTCGCGGCGGCCGCATCCGGAGGCCGCGTCACGTTAAAGGGCGCACGGGCGGAACACCTCGGCGCCGTCCTCGACAAGCTGCGGGAGTCCGGCGCGGCCATCGAGCGCCACGCGGGCGGCCTGACCGTAACCGCCGGGCAGGCGGTCCGCCCGCTCGAGATCACCACCATGCCCTACTCGGGCTTCCCCACGGACATGCAGGCGCAGTTCATGGCCATGCTTTGCCTTGCCCCGGGCACGAGCATCGTCACCGAGCGCATCTTCGAGTCCCGGTTCATGCACGCGGCCGAGCTGATGCGGCTCGGGGCCGACATCGGGATCGAGGGACCCTCGGCCATCATCCGCGGCGGACGTCCGTTGAGCGGGGCGGAGGTGATGGCGTCGGACCTGCGCGCGTCGGCGGCGCTCGTGATCGCGGGCATCGCGGCTCAGGGCCGGACGCAGGTGCACCGCGTGTACCATCTGGACCGGGGCTACGAGCGCATGGAAGTGAAGCTGGCCGCCTTGGGCGCACGCATCGAGCGGACACGCGGCGAATAGCGGGCCCCGTGTCAACCCCCGCCGGAGGCGCTACTTGGCAAACTCCACGCAGCGGGTCTCGCGGACCACGGTGACCCGGATCTGGCCGGGATAGGTGAGCTGGTCCTCCACGCGCCTCGCGATCTCCCGCGCCATCTGGAGGCCCTGCTCGTCCGACACCGCCTCCGGCCGCACCATGACGCGAAGCTCGCGTCCCGCCTGCATCGCGAAGGCCTTTTCGACGCCCGCGAAGTCCATGGCGAGCTGCTCAAGGCTCTGGAGGCGCTGCAGATAGGTCGCCACACCCTCCGAACGTGACCCCGGCCGCGACGCGCTCACCGCGTCGGCCGCCGAGACCAAGATGCCAAACACCGACTCGTGCGGCACCTCGTCATGGTGCGCCGCGACCGCGTTCACGACCACGGCGCCCTCGCCGTTGCGGCGCAGCAAGTCCGCCCCGACCAGCGCATGCGGCCCCTGCATTTCCTGTGACAGGGCCTTCCCAATGTCATGAAACAACCCCGCGCGCCTCGCGACCGCCGGGTCGGCCCCGATCTCCGCGGCCATCAATCCGCACAGGTGCGCAACCTCCACCGAGTGCTGGAGCACGTTCTGGGAATAGCTATGGCGAAAATGCAGTCGCCCGAGGACTCGCACCACCTCGGGGCTCGGCAGCGCGACGGCGGCATGGGCCGCGGCATCCTCCCCAAGCTTCCGGATCGACTCGTCGATCTCATGATTCACTCCCGCCACCACCTCCTCGATTCGGGCCGGATGAATCCGGCCGTCCAGCACCAGCCGCTCCATCGCCTGCCGCGCCACCTCGCGCCGCACCGGGTCAAACCCGGACAACACCACGGCATGGGGCGTGTCATCGACCAGCACCGTCACCCCCGTCGCCGCCTCGAAGGCCCGGATGTTTCGCCCGTCACGCCCGATGATCCGGCCCTTCATGTCGTCGCCGGGAAGCGT
>CAIYFP010000157.1 GCA_903925515.1 uncultured Verrucomicrobiota bacterium | reverse complement strand
GCGGCGGTGGCGGCGGCGGCCGGGACCGTGGTGGTGGTGGCGGTGGTGGCGGCGGGGGCGGCTGGCGCGGCGACCGTGACCGCGACCGCGGCCCGCGTCGCGACCGTTACTGAACCTTGATCCGCGCGGCATGGATTCCGGGCGTGGCCCGGCCATGGCGGTTTTTTTCGAGGCGCCGTCGGGCAATCCCGGCGGCGTTCTTGTTTCCATGGGGCCTTCTGCGCAACGCTTGCGCATGTTCGCATCCAATCCGCGCGACTGCCGCGTCACGGGCGTCACGCTTTGGTTCTTGCCCGTTGCGACGCGCGTGCCGCTCAAGTTTGGCACGGAGGCGTTGACGTCGGTCACGTGTGCCCGGGTGCGCGTGACGGTGACGGGGCGTGACGGCAGGGAAGCGGCGGGTTGGGGCGAGACGCCCCTAAGCGTCCAGTGGGTGTGGCCGTCCGCCAGCGCGTACGCGCCGCGGCACGAGGCTCTCAAGCTGTTCACCCAGATGCTGGCCCGCGCGTGGTCCGGCATGATGGATTGGGGGCATCCCGTCGAGCTGGGGCATGACTTCGTTCGGGACTGGCTGCCGCGCCTGCACGAGGACTTCCATGCCAGCGGGCTGGGCGGGACTCGGGCGAAGGAGGATGAGCGCATGCCATGGCTCGCTGCGCTGGTCGCGTGCTCGGCCTTCGACATCGCCCTTCATGACGCGTACGGGCGGCTCCATGGGGTGCCTACTTATGAGACGTACCGGCGGCCTTGGATGAACCGGGACCTTGCGGATTTCATTTCGCCCGCCACGGGCGCCCCGGCGGACTTCAGGGGGCGCGACATCTGCGAATGGCTTCGGCCTCATCGGGCGGAGGTGCTTCGGGCATGGCACTTGGTGGGCGGACTGGACCCGGTTTGCCCCTCGGAGTTGACGGGCGGCGAGCCTCGGGACGGGCATCCGGTGCTGTTGGATGACTGGATCCGGAAGGATGGGTTGAAGTGCCTGAAGGTGAAGTTGCGCGGGACCGATGCCGAGTGGGATTGGCGGCGGTTGGTGTCGGTGGATGCCGTGGCGCGCGCGGGGGGAGTCGAATGGTTGACGGCGGACTTCAACTGCACGGTCCGGGACCCCGCGTACGTGACGGACATCCTTGACCGCCTGCTGGTGGACCATCCGGCCACGCATGCCCGGCTGCTTTACGTCGAGCAACCCTTCCCGTACGAGCTCACGGAGCACCCGATCGACGTCCGCGCGGTTTCGGCGCGCAAGCCGTTGTTCCTCGACGAGAGCGCGCATGACTGGCGCGAGGTGGAGCGCGGTCGTGCGCTTGGCTGGACCGGCGTCGCGCTGAAGACATGCAAGACGCAAACGGGGGCCCTGCTGTCCGCGTGCTGGGCAAGGGCACATGGGATGACGTTGATGGTCCAGGACCTCACCAACCCCATGCTGGCGCAGGTCACGCATGCGCTGCTGGCGGCGCATGTCCCCACCATCATGGGCGTCGAGACGAACGCCATGCAGTTTTATCCCGATGCGAGCCTTCCCGAGGCGCGGCTGCATCCGGGTTTGTACCGCAGGATGGAGGGTTGCATCCGATTGGACACGGTGCATGGACCAGGCTTTGGGCATCGGGTGGAGGATGTTGTGCGCGAGCTGCCGAGGCCGGTGTTCATGGGCTAACCCAGGCTCCGCGGTTGTTCGGACTGCTTCCATGGTTTTGCCGGGTTGCCTCCCGAATCGCGCCGTCGTTTTCTCCAACACGTTCTCCACCCATCGCGATCCCTTCGGCAGGCATGGCCCGAGGTGCATCATCAACCGCGCCCTATCCGGGTCAGGCATGGCCAACGTCCCAAGGCCGTTCCCCGACATCCACGACCCCGGCGTCCGCCACGTCGCAAGGCCAGGGAAGCGCGCCAGCAGGTGTGCCGTCCTCCGTTTCGCCCATGGCGGTCCGCATGGACTACCGCCCCCGCTCCGCCATCGGACACTGCGGCGTCGCAGGGCACTTGCCCATCCAACGCCCGCTGCGCCCCTCCATGGCGCCGCCATCCGTCGTCGGCCGACGGCGCGGTGCCTGGTCCTTCGCGCCCCTTGCCGGGGTGTAGCGCCCCTCGGCCATGTCCTCGGAGCCCTGGCTGGTCACGTCGTGGAACCGGAACTCGAAGATCACCCCCAACCGCCTCCGGTACCGCTCCATGAGGTGCTTGTGCGGGCGGTCCTCGTGGGCACCGACACCTTGTGGGGGCCTTGTGGCTCGGGGCGGCGCCCGGGGTGGGCGGACTTGCAAACAGTCCAGCCTAGTGTCGTGTCTCACAAATCGCTGGTGTTTCGTTGCCCCAAGAATGCCCCGCCCCGGGGCTTTCATGGAGCCACCCAACACCAGCGATTGATGAGATACGGCACTAGAGCAACCCTTGGTACGCCAACCACATTCCCCGGAAGTACTGCATCACGCGCACCGGGTCCGCGCTCTCCGGGATTTCAGCAAGGGTGTAGCCGCGGTAACCCGACGCCATCAGGAGCTTGAACAGGTGGCGGAACGGATACTCGGAAAGGAACAGGTCCCGAAGGTGGACCTCGACGATCCGGTCCCGGACAAGGTTGAAGTTGGACTCGAGGCCGTCGCCATCGAGGTCGGTCTGGTTGGAGTTCCAGCAAGCGCCCACGGCCTTGTGGTTGGCCTCGTCGAGGATGCGCCGGATGCGGGGCAGCGACGAGGTCTTGCTGCCGTGGACCTCGAGCCGGACGACGAGCCCGAGGCTGGCGGCCGTCTCGCCCAACTCCCGGAGCGAGCGGCCGATCTGGGCCAGCGTGCGTTCCTCGGGCACGCCGGCGGGCAAGTCGTTCGGCCGCACCTTGATGCCCGACGCGCCCACGTCGCGCGCGAGCTGGAGGTACGCCTTGGTGTCCTCGATGTCCCGCCGA
This sequence comes from uncultured Verrucomicrobiota bacterium, assembly GCA_903925515.1. Lineage (GTDB taxonomy): Bacteria > Verrucomicrobiota > Verrucomicrobiia > Limisphaerales > UBA9464 > UBA6176. Next base: position 4,001 of record CAIYFP010000157.1, on the reverse strand, counting down.
AGCTTGCTGGCGTCCGGCGTGTGGTAGTCGAAGGCGGACCCAAGCGAGAACAACTCCACGGGCGAGTCGGCGAACCGCTTCCGGACCTCGGCACGCTGGGCCGCCGTGAGCGTGACCTCCACGCCGTGCTTGTGGGTGGTGCGAAGCTCGACGCCATCGAACCGCGCCTTGCTGCAACGCTGGATGATCGTGGGGACGTCCCAGTCCTTGGCGAGGTTGTAGGTCACGAGCCCGAGCTTCATCTGGCTCGGCCGCGCAAAGCCGTCCTTGCCTTGCGCTGGCGAGTCGGCGCCCCGGGCATCAGCAATCGTGGCGGCGACGGATGCGCCGCCCACGGCGGCCGCAAGGAAGGAACGTCTGGAGGTATTCATGGTCGGTTGGCTTGGCATTTCAGGGAGCCGGGAAAGGGCGATGCATCCACCGGGATGGCTTTAGACAAGGGAATAGGCGATCCACGAGAACAGGAACCCCGCCACGCCCACAAGGGTCTCGCATACCGTCCACGTGCGAAGGGTTTGCCCAACGGTAAGGCCAAGGCATTCCTTCACCATCCAAAACCCGGCGTCGTTGAGGTGCGAGAGGAAGAGCGAGCCGCAACCAATCGCAACAACCACCAACGCGGTGTGGTTGGCGTCCAGCGTCACGCCTTGCGTCCGAAGGTATTCCGGGATCAGCAACGCCGACGTCGTGATGGCCACCGTGGCCGAACCCGTGGCGACGCGGATGAAGCACGAGATCACCCACCCAAAGACGAGGGGCGACATCTTGAACGCCACCCCGAAATGCCCGATCGCCTCCGCGACCCCGCTGTCGCGCAACACCCGAGCAAAGCCGCCGCCGCCGCCGATCACCACAAGCGTCATGCCGATGGAGGCCACGGCGCCCTCGGTGAACTTCAGGACCTGGGATCCGCTGTACCCGCAACGAAGCCCCAAGGCCCACCCGCCGAACAGCACGGCGGCCACCAGCGCGATGGTCGGGTTGCCCACGAACGACAGCGTCTCCCGCAGGTGATTTCCCGGCGGGTACGCCAGCTCGCCCGCGGTGGCCACCAGCATCAGGAGAACCGGCAGCAACACGGCCAGCAGCGTGATCCCAAACCCCGGCAGCGACCGGCCCGGCTCGAGCCCCCGCGAGCGTTCAGGCGCCGGCGGAGCCTCGGCATGGACCTTCCCCACGATGAACCGCGCATAGAGCGGCCCTGCCACCGCGGCCGTGGGAAGCCCAATCACGAAGCCCCAGACCAGCACCAAGCCCATCCCCACCCCAAGCTTGTCCGCTGCCAGTGCGGGCCCCGGGTGCGGCGGCATCACCCCGTGCATCACCGAGAGGCACGAAAGCAACGGCAGGAACAACAGCAGGAACGGCTGCCGCGTCTGGTGCGTCAGCGTCAGCAGGATGGGCGCAAGCAACACCAACCCCACCGCGAACCACGTCGTCAACCCGATCGTCAACGCCAACGCCATCAGGCAAAGCTGGATCCGCGCCGGCCCAAAAACATCGATGAACCTCCGCGCCAAGACCTCCGCCCCGCCCGACTCCGCCAGCAATCGCCCCAGCATCGTCCCCAGCGCCACCATCGCCGTCACCCCGCCCAGAGCGGACCCCATCCCGTCCGAAAACGACTTCACCACGCCCAGCATCGAGTAGCGCGGCGCGACGCCCCCCGCCGCGGCCTTCAGCACGGCCCCCCCCGCGTCCCGGGCCGGCACCTCCAGCCAGAACACCGCCCCGGTTCCCACCACCAGCGCGGCGCAGGCCAGCGCAATGAAGGCGTTCACCTTCAACCGGGTGACCGACACCACCAACACGCCAATGGCCATGATGGCCAGGCCCACGAGTTTCCAGTCGGCAACGGACATGGGAAGTTGCCAGACCCTCGCACGACGCCCGGGGCGATGGGAAGCAGGCAGGTTGACCTCTGATCCCCGCGCAAGGAGTTCCTGAGTGCCCGGTTCTCGCCCCACGCGGCGCCGACGGAGGCTTGAAAAGACAGGTCCGCTTGACCTCTTGGCCTCTTGGCGCCTTGGCGTGAAACAAATCCATGCCGCCTCTTGCGCTGATTTCATGATGCCTGAGGAGGGAAATGCCTCACGCCAAGCCGCCAAAACGCGAGGAATGCAGTCTCATGGACGCCCAAGCCGGGGTTCATGTCCCTCCGCCACGATGGCGTGTTGGCACGCAGTCTGCCGCCACTCACCTGCTTGCAGGTCGCGAGCTTCCGCCCTCCTCGCGAGGGGATTTGGGGTGTTGGCTGCAAGGCAGAGGCTTCCCGGATGCCAAAACCCTCCGGACGACCTTCGGCAGATCCGGCTAAAAATTCATTGTTTAGATGTGACCCCATTGCCCTGCTCCAACGGACGCCGCGCCCACCAAAGGTGCAAGGTGGAGGGATGCCCATGCCGAATGGACTTCTCCCGCGCCGCCGCCTCATTGATGGCATCCAGCGGCAGGGCAACCTCGATGAGCTTGCGGGGTGATTTGACGGGGTGGTTGGACATCAGGGGAACCAAGGATTGGGGGCGGGTGCTACCGGGGTTGGATCCAAGGCGCCGGGATAGGCCGTCTCCATTTCATGGACGAGGAACGTGGCGAAGCTGCGGATGCCGAGGAGGTTGTGGGGATTGGCGCCGTTGGGTTGGAGGTGGAGGTGGGCCTTCAGGTTCCGCAAGGATTGCCACGACACGAACCCGGCGGGAAGGCCGCCCTTGGCGTAGCCGGGGAAAATGCGCTCGATTTCTGGGAGGTAGCCTTGGGAATGCAGCGGGCTGGCGAAGTGGCGTTGGCCGAGACGCAGCCATTCGGCGAGTGCATCGCCCTCGTGATGGAGCGCGAAGAAGTCCTCGAAGTTGTGGAAGGAGAAGAGGAAGTCGGGAATGCCGCTTGGCTTGGCGGCATAGTGATCGGCGCACCGGGCGTCGTTTCGGTGGTAGAGGTCGAAGTCGGTCCAGACCTGGATGGAGGCGGCCCGTTTGTTGGCGGCACGCGTTCGGTTGTACGTGCCCTTGAGCCTTCCAAAGGAGCCCGACTTCGCGACGGCGTGCTCGGGACCGATGAAGCGGAGCCGGGGCTCGAAGCCACCGTCCACCATGGGCTGGGCATCCAGGAAGGATTGGAGGCGCAGCAGGTAGGCTCGTTCGGATTCCCCCTCGCAGACAATGATGTGGCGCGTGGTGGGCATCGGAAGGGGTCAGAGGGCCGGGTGGGGCACGCCGGCGTAGAACCCGGCGAGGTATTGCCTGCGGAAGTTGGTGACGTTGCGGATGTCGTCGCCGTCGTCACGGACGTCCACGAGGCGACGCACCATGGTGCCGTTGGCGGGGGTCTTGCGAACGAGCGCGATCTCGGACAAGCGAAGGATCGAGTCGTCGAGGATGTCGGTGTTGTGGGTGGTGAAGACGAGCTGGGCGCCCCTTGGGTTGGACCGGCGCCTTTTGAAGAGCAACACGATCTCACGCATGAGAAGGGGGTGGAGGGAGCAATCCAGCTCGTCCACGAGGAAGACCCCGCCCGTCTTGAGCGCGTACAGGATCAATCCCACCAAGCCGGCAAGGCGTTGGGTACCGGCCGACTCATGCTTGAGGAAGTTGAGCAGCACGGGATTGCCGCCGACGTCCATGTGAGTCACGCCGATGCTGACGGCGTGACGTGAGCCTGTCTCGCGGTCGTGCTTGGTGATCGTGCCCCGCTGGGGCGGATCCTCGGGCCCAAGTTGGGTTTCCGTGATGATGATCGAGGAAATGTCGATGTCGGCCCGCCTCACCATGTCCGTGATTTCCCGGAGCGCGGCGCCCTGGTCGCCGTCCATGGTCTCGGCAAGGATCTTGACGGCGAGGGGGAGCAGCAAGGGGCCGTCGTTGCCGAAGAACTTCACGGAATCCCCGATGTGGCCATGGACCGTCCTGAGATCCGGGTGGAGGCCCGGATAGTCCTTGCCGATGCGATGGAGGAACGGCTTGGTCTGGCGTCCTTCGCCGTCGGAGCATTCGACGCGCAGGATG
>CAIYFP010000156.1 GCA_903925515.1 uncultured Verrucomicrobiota bacterium | reverse complement strand
GCGGTTCGGTCGCGCGGTTCAACCTGTCATGGGTCGTGGACGGGGAGTTGACCGGGGACGGGGTGGTTCCGTCGTGGGCGGGGCGGTCGCGATAGGAGCGAGAGGGGCTTGGGTGAGCGCGGTGTTCCCTGCGCCGGGTTTCCATGGCAAGTCACCGCGTGGAACCCCCGGGGGAAAGGCCGCGCGGTTCTTGCCAACGAAGCCCATGTCCGGGGGGGGGAGGTGGGTTGGGTGGTCGTGAGAACGCCTCGCTTGCGGATTCGGAGTGGGATTCGGGTCCGGACCCGCGATGCCCGCGGGGCATGGGGCAACCCCGGGCCCCCAGCCGGGCAAGGTTCGCCGGGCTGCGTGCCAGCATGGGATTGCCGCGTACGGGCATGGGGACCGGGGAGCATTCACGCTTCGCCTCTTGGCGAGTGCCCATGAGCTCCTCCCGGTTTCCGGGCCCGCGAGTTCATGGGTGGCCAACGTGGATCCTTTCAGGGGCCGGCCCATCCGGGGACCAACGGGAAGGCGTGTGGGACGGGAGACGGGGAGACGCGAAGACGGCCTGCCGGGTCAACCCTTGGGTGGCGCCGCGCGGGGGCGGGAGCGCGGCATGGGAAGGCGGCCGACCCGGGGATCAGGGCCGGAGGACGAGTGTTGCGGGGGCCGGGGCAGTTTGGGCAACGTTGCGAGGTGTTCTCCCGGTGCGTGCGAGCGTGGTGTTCGATGATGCGGCGTCCATGGGGGCCGTGCCTGCTTGTGGGGCTTGTCCTCGGCATGGAGGGCCGAGGCGAGACGTTGCATTGGTCGTTCGAGCCGCTGCGAAGCCCCCCGGTGCCGCCGGGACGTGCGGTGCATCCGGTCGATCGGTTTTTGGATGCACGGCGAAGCGAGGCGGGGGTGGGAACGTCCGGGGCGGCGGGAGGGAAGGCATGGTTGCGGCGGGTGCACTGGGTGTTGACGGGCCTGCCTCCGACGGAGCAGGGGCTGGAGACCATGCCCGAGACGCCCGGGCGCGACGTGCGCGCGCGGGTGATCGACGGCTTGCTGGCGTCGCCGGCCTATGGGGAGCGGTGGGCGAGGCATTGGCTGGACGTGGTGCGCTTCGGGGAGAGCCAAGGGTTCGAGTACGACATCATCCGGGACCATGCATGGCGATACCGCGACTACGTGGCCAAGGCGTTGAATGCCGACGTGCCATACGGACGGTTCGTGAAGGAGCAGATCGCGGGCGACCTGCTGGACGACGCGACGCCGGACACGATCGCGGCGACCGGCTTCCTTGTTGCGGGGCCATGGGACCAAGCGGGGAACGGGTCGGCGTCACCGACGTTGCGGGCGCAGGTGCGGGAGGCGGAGCTGGAGGACATCGTGGGGACGGTGGGGCAGACGTTCCTTGGGCTGACGTTGAACTGCGCCCGCTGCCATGCGCACAAGTTCGACCCGATCCCGCAGGCGGACTACTACCGGGTGCGGGCGGTGTTCGCGGGGGTATTCCACGGGGATCGGTCGCTTGCAACGGCCCGCGAGGTGGAGGAGGCCAAGGAACGGGAGCGACGGCGGACGGAGCGGCTGGGCGCGGTGACGCGACGGCTGTCGGAACTGGATGCGTTGGCAGACGCGCGCCATGGCGCAGGCAGCGGGGGCCTGGTGGCGCCGTTGACACGATGGTCGTTCAGGGCGGGCGTCGCGGAGGCGGCGGGGGACATGGGCGTGCGACTGGAGGGTGGCGCGACGGTTGCCGATGGAAGGCTGTGGTTGGACGGGCGCGGCGGGCATGCGCGTGGGAGCGCGTTGGGCGTTGAGCTGGGAGAGTTCACGCTGGAGGCGTGGGTCGTGCTGGACGGGC
>CAIYFP010000155.1 GCA_903925515.1 uncultured Verrucomicrobiota bacterium | reverse complement strand
GTATGGCGGGTATGGCGGGCCGAGGAGGACCGCGTCGCGACCGGAGGGCTACGACGCGCCGTTGTGCTGGATCCCGCATGGCGTGGACAACTCGAGCGGGTCGCAGGCGTGGATTCCGGGAGGGCAGTGGGGCGCGTTGGGCGGACTTCCCTTGCACCTGATGTGGGGCCGGTGCGGCGCGCTCTTGCTATTGCGCGACACCGATGCCGCGGGCGCCGGGGTCCAGGCGGCGGTGACGCCCCTGCCGGTGAAGTTCCTGAGCGGGCCCAACCGGGCGAGCTTCAACCCGCGCGACGGCAGCCTGTTGGTGGCGGGCAGCACGGGATGGCAGACGAGCGCGGTGAAGGACGGCGCGTTGCAGCGGGTGCGGTTCACGGGCAAGCCGGTGAATGTCCCGGTGGGTTGGCGCGTGGTGCCGGGCGGGATGGAGGTACGCTTCGCGCTGCCGCTCGACCCGGACACGGCTTCCGATGTCGGAAGCTATTCCGTGCGGGCATGGAACTACCGCTATTCCGGTGCATACGGCTCGAAGGATTGGTCCGTGAAGAACCCCGGGAAGGAGGGTCGGGACGAATGGACGGTGTCGGGCGCGAAGGTGGGTGCGGATGGCAAGTCGGTGGTGCTCGCCATCGCCGAGATGGGTCCGGTGATGCAGGGCGAGCTGAAGTACAACGTGAACCCGGCGGGGGGCGGGCGGCCGATGCGCGGGTCGCTTTGGTTCACGGTCAACGGGCGTTGACGGGGACGGGGCGCGGCGGGTTGCGGTGGGCTGTTGCAAGAATATATCAACATTCCATTTGACTTCCTCAAGAGACCTGTTGTGCCATGTGGGCTGTTCCCCCTGTTTGGAAATGAAGCCCGAAGGTGGCTGGTTCACGAAGCCTTGGGGCCTGCCGAGTTGTGTCGCGGAAACTTGCATCCTCATATCACCATGAAAAACGCATCCCTAGCAGTCCTGATGGCGGCGGTCGCCGCCCTTGGCTTCACCCGTCCTGCCTCGGCGGGGTTGTTCAAGATCGACTTTGGGCACATCGAGAACGAGCGGGAGAAGGTGGATGCCGAGGGCAACGGCACCGGCGAGTTCCCGGAGGTTTTGACGGACTGGGACGTCATCCCGACATGGACGTTCCTGGATCCCAACGGCTACGTGGCGCCGGGGTCGGCCAGCATCAATGGGACGGCCAATGATGCGGCGACCCAGGTGACATGGAAGATCAAGGACTTCTCCGGCGGCGGCGACAACGACGTGACGGTCACGATCTTCGACAACGAGCCGCTGATGCTGTCCGTCACCCCCGACGGGTCCGGGGCCATGCTCGGCATGACCGCCAACAACCCCACCAAGGAGGGACTCAACGCCGTGTATGACGGCGTCGTCGTGCCATCGGTGGTCAAGGACGACTACCTGTACCGGAACCCGGACACCGCCGGGACGGAATCCTTGATGCGCTTTGGAGGCCTGAACCCCGGCTTTTACAACGTCACGGTCTTCGAGGGTCGCACGACGGACGGCAACGGCCGGTACGGCAAGGTCTGGGTGGACGACATCAATGGGAAGAACGCGCCGGCGACCCAGAACACGGGCAACTATGCGGGCGTCAACGCGGCGGGCGTGGCCGTGCCTCTTGGTCAGCCCCGCACCGTGACCGTCGAGGTCAAGGCAGGCCAGTTCCTGTGGTTCGCCGAGATGGAGGATAACTCCGGCGGCATCTCCGGCATGATCATCCGGTCGGTCACCTCCGTCCCGCCGCCCGTGGACATCACCAACTCGCAAGGCCTGTTCAAGATCGACTTTGGCCAACTCGAGAACGAGCGCGCCAATGATGCCGGCGAGGTTCCGGCGCCCTTGGCGGACTGGACGGTGATCCCGACGTGGACGTTCACGGATCCCAACGCCAACGTGACCCCTGGCACCGCGAGTGCCGAGGGCACCGCCAACGGCGACGCCACCGAGGTGACGTGGAAGCTCAAGGACGCCTCCAAGCTCGCCCTCAAGAACGTCACCGTGACCATGCTGGACAACGCCTCCCTCACGGCGTCGTTGATGGTGGACCCCTCGCAGGGCATGACCGCCAACAACCCCACCAAGGACGCCTACGAGGCCATCTATGACGGCGTCGTCGTCCCGGCCATCGTCAAGGACGACTACCTGTACCGGAACCCCGACACGGCCGGCACCGAGATGTTGATGCGCTTCGCGGGCCTGCCCGCTGGCACCTACAACGTCACCGTCTTCGAGGGACGCACCACCGACGGCAATGGTCGTTACGGCAAGGTCTGGGTCGATGACATCAAGGGCCTCAAGATCCCTGCCGCCCAGAACACCGGGAACTACTCCGGCGTCAACCTCGACGTCGGCGGCGTCCCCACCCCCGTGGGCAACCCCCGCACCGTGACCGTCACCCTCAAGGCCGGCGAGTACCTCTGGTTCTCCGAGATGGAGGACAACTCCGGCGGCATCTCCGGCATGATCATCCGCGGCGTCGCCCCGGTCGCGCCCGCCATCGAGCTCGTTGGCTCCGCCACCCTCACCGGCACCTACTCCGCCGTGACCGGCGCCACCGTGGACACCGCGGGCAAGAAGATCACCCTGCCGCTGCCCGGGGCCGCCGCCGGCTTCTATCGGGTCAAGGGCACGGACAAGGCCACCATCGCCGTCGAGGGCGCGAACCTCGTCGTTCGCTACCAGTAGCCCGCCCCGCCCAGCGCGGGCCTTGTGAGTTCCCAAACGGGGTCCCGGTTCGCCGGGACCCCGTCTTGCTTCAACACCCCGTGCCCGAGGCCATCCGCACGAAGGCTGCCTCGTCCAGCACCGGCACCCCCAGCGCCCGCGCCTTCTCCAGCTTCGAGCCCGCCTCCTCCCCGGCCACCACGTAGTGCGTCTTCTTGCTGACCGACGACGCAACCTTGCCGCCCAACGCCTCGATCCGGGCTGACGCCTCCTCGCGCGTCATCGTCGGCAACGTGCCCGTCAACACGAACGTCTTGCCCGCGAACGGTCCCGCCATCGTGGCGTCCGGTGCGCGGTAATTGCCCGACGCCATGTTGACCCCCGCGATCCGCAGGCGCTCCACCCGTTCCCGGTTGCCCTCGTCACGGAACCATGCATGGACCGAGCCCGCGATCGCCGGCCCCACGTCGTCGATCGCCGTCAACGTTTCCACGCTGGCTCGTGCAATCGCATCCATGTCCGGGAATGCCCGTGCCAGCGCCTTCGCAACCGTCACGCCGACGTGAAGGATACCCAGCCCGAACAACACCCGGGCAAGGTCCCGCGAGCGCGACGCCGCGATTCCATCGATCAGGTTCCTTGCGGACTTTTCCCCCTGCCGCTCCAGCCGCATCACGTCCTCGACCGTGAGCTGGTACAGGTCCGCCACGTCCCGGACGAGCCCGGCCTTGACCAGCGCGGCCGCGATCACCTCGCCGCCGCCCTCGATGTCCATGGCCGTGCGACCGCACCAATGCTCCACGTTGGCACGCACCCGGGCCGGGCAACGCGGGTTGGGGCAACGCCACGCGGCGCCCTCGCCCGACGCCGTCCTCTCCCGGGCC
>CAIYFP010000154.1 GCA_903925515.1 uncultured Verrucomicrobiota bacterium | reverse complement strand
GGCAGCGGAGCCGCCGCCGGCACGTAGCCCACGTCCGAAAGCCCCGCCGGGAACACCGAGCGCCGCAGGTGGTCGTAGATGAAGCTCGCCCCAAATGCGCCGTTCAACGGCACAAGGTACTCGCCCGGGTTCCACTTCCCGGCCGCAATCACCGTCCCCGGGATCGACGCCACGCCGTTGGTCTGCATCACCTGGACCCGGCCCACCTCGTCGAGGATCGAGAAGCTAAAGGAATTGGTGGCGATGATGCGCACCGGGTACGCGTTGCTCCGCGTCTGGTACGAGTTCCATGCCTCCATGCCCATCGAGTTCACCAGGTCGAACCGATGCTGCACCTCCGTCAGGAACCGCCCGTCATCCCATGGCCTCGCCGTCGGCCCGGACAGCGCCGCGTCCGCCGTGGACTTCGTCACGCGCATGCGCCGCGTTACCATCAGGCGCGACTGCCAGAACGCCTCCTGGAAGTTCGGCAACCCCTTCTTCGCGCCCACCACCCACGGGATCCCCACACAATTGAAGTCCTGCCCCTTTGCGATGATGTCGGCCGCCACCGGAGTCTCCGGCAACCGGTTCAGCTGCGCCGGCACATCAAGGTCCAGCCACGGCCGCGACACGATCCCCGCGCTCACCACCTCCGCGAACCCCGCGATCCGCACGATCGTCTGGCCATTGGTCACCTGCCGGTAAAGGATCGGGCGGAACACCGACGGGATGTCCCCGCGCGGCGCGCCCGGCCGCCCGGACGACTGGTAATGGGTGGCGTCGTAAAGGTTCGCGGCGACCTGCGCCAGCCGGTGCACCCGGGCGTCCCAACGATAGATGTTCGTGACACCTCGAACCACGTTCGTGCCGAACACCGGCAGCCCGTGCCCCAGATGGAAGGTTCGCGGCGACGCCAGCAACTCGACGTCGGGCAGTCCGTTGGTGAACTCCGCGAGGAAGAGCCGATGGACCGCGTTCGTGAACCATTGCAGCGGCGCCCATTCCCGGAAGTTGTTCACCTCCGCGCTCGTCTCGAGGTCGAGGTTCGGGTTGCTCTGGTTCGCATAGTTCAGGTTGAGCTTGGCGCGCCGATAGAAGACGCCGGTCTTGTTCGTGCCCGACTCGAACCGCGCGTCGCCGGAATCGGTCCCGAGGCTCCCGAGAAGCCGGTAGAAGGTATTGCGGTCGTAGGTGCTGTTCAGCACGCCCCCCACGAAGTCGCGCCGCCCGTTCAACCGCTGCTCGATCCCCTGCCCCAACGACCCGTCCAGCAACGCCGTCATGTCCGTGAACTGGCGGTTGTTGTCCGCACCGGGCCACGCAAGGCCCACGGCGTCCGTGTCCGTCATCGTCTGCGGCCGCAGGAACTCCGCGAGCGTGGACGGAACCGGCCCGTTCGCATACCCGTCGTAGCGGTCGCCCGGGAATGGCGTCGAGTTGCCGTAGTAGCCAGGCGCCGTGGTGCTCACATACGCCCCCCGGCGCGCGTTCAGCAGCAGCCCGGCATCGCGGAACGCAATGCCCGTCGAGGCCGCGCCCGGGGCGACGGTGTACTGGTAGATGTAGTTGGCCCCCGCGCGCGGCGCCCAAATGTTGGTGTTCAGGTCCGCAAGGAAGCCCGCAAGGTTCACCTCCCATGCCCCCACGCCCTGATTGCGGGCAAACCCGCTCTGCCCGGGGTCGGGCCTCCGGAACTTCACCTCGTTGTGGTTGAAGTTCAGGTCCAGCGTCTTGCCGGCAGGCAACACCATGTAGGCCATCCGCGCCACGAACCGGTTCGTTCC
>CAIYFP010000153.1 GCA_903925515.1 uncultured Verrucomicrobiota bacterium | reverse complement strand
GGCACCTTTGTCATGGGCAGCCCGGAAACCGAGGGCGACCGCGACCCCGACGAGGTCCAGCACGTCGTCACGCTGACCCAAGGGTTTTGGATGTCGGACCATGAGGTCACCCAAGCGGAGTACCTGGCCGTCACGGGAAGCAACCCATCCCAGTACAAGAAGGACCCCAATCGGCCTGTCGAGCTGTCCACCTGGGAGGAAGCCGCGTCGTATTGCCAGAAGCTGACGCAGATGGAGCGGGCGGCAGGCCGAATCACGGCCCAGCAAACCTATCGGCTGCCAACCGAGGCTGAATGGGAATATGCGGCACGAGCAGGCAGCACGGCGGCAAGGTATGGAGATTTGGATGCAATCGCTTGGTGGCGTGGCAATTCGGGAGGCCAAGCGCATGCCGTCAAACAGAAGGCCCCGAATGCGTGGGGCCTTTATGACATGATCGGAAATGTCGCCGAATGGTGCTCGGATTGGTACGGGGAATACACGACCAGCAGAGCTAACGATCCCCTCGGCCCTGCCACAGGTACTCTCCGGGTATCGCGTGGTGGACCACACTGGAACGAACCGGTTTTCGCAAACTCCATCACTGGGCTATGCCGAGCAGCAGACCGGGCTCCAGTCGAGAATGCTCGAATTGGAATTCGTCCCGCTTTCAGTGCGGTTCGATGAAATCAGTTTTGCAGCATTACATGTTCTGATTCCTCAAAGCACGCCGAGCCGGTACGATTCAACACGATCGGTCGTGCTTGCTCGATCTGCATCCGCAAAATCCTTCGTCGTTCACTCGTTACCGGCCATGTACAGGACCGCGCCTCGCTCAATCCCTGGCTGGCGGAAGCATCGGCTTCGAAATCCGTTTTCTCCCAAGTGAATCGTTCCATGCTTAGCCATTTCCGTTCGGCGGCATTCCATGGCTCACCGAAAAAAGGCCGGGTGGAAGGCCTTGATGCTATGCCCTTGGAACGGCAGGTGAAGGGGGATCCGAGGCGGGGAGGAGGCCGTCCTGTCCATGCCGACAGGTGATTGGGGACGGGTCCGTCACCTCACCCCGCCGATGAGGTTGGGGCGGCCTGCGGTTTTCGTGCATGGCATGGCCTTGGCAGCGCGGCCGTCCCCGGCTGCTCGGGGTAGAGGGGGGAGCGCCTGCGAGCTGGAGCTAGCGTCGTTGCGGGCTTCCCGCGCGCAGGCGCGGTCGGGAACGTGCGGCGCCATCACTCCGGGATTCCCCTCACACGGCCGACGTGGATAACCTCCGAGGCAGCCATGGCGGACGATGACCCATTCCTGTTGCAGGACACCCCAGCCGAGGACTGGCGGAAGGCCAGCAATGAGCCCGATCTCCAGCTTCCCTTGCCACCTGCGAACGGCAGCGAGGAATTCGATGGCACTATGCTTTTTCGTCGCGTCCCGGCCGGGTCGTTCCTGATGGGCAGACGCGCGAATTTCGCGGACAGTGAACCCGTCCATCGCGTTCGCGTCAGGGAGTTCTGGTTGGGCAAGTTTGTCGTCACGCAAGCCCAGTGGCGGGCCGTTGCGAGCCTCGTGGATTGGGGGAGGCCGCTACGTTCCATCTTAAGCCCAAGCCATTTTGAAGGCGATGCACTCCCCGTGGAGCAGGTGTCATGGGATGATGTCCAAGCATGGCTGAAGGCATGGCAAGGATGGCTGGACAGTAATCCGGCCGCGTTGAGGAAGTTGGTCGGCCTTGCTGCGGGTTTCACTGGCAAGGTGTTGGTCAGGTTGCCGTGTGAGGCGGAATGGGAATACGCATGCCGAGCAGGCAGTCGCACCCAATTTTGGAATGGCGATGGGGAGGGTGCTGTGAGGCAAGTAGGGTGGATTGATGCCAACTCCGACGGACGGACCCATCCCGTAGATGAATACGTAACACGGGATGAGGCAAGGCACCCGATTGGCCTTCGCGGGATGCACGGCAATGTTTGGGAATGGTGTTCGGACGTATGGCACGACCGTGCCTACTGCGAGCGACCGTGGGGTTGGACGGCAGGGCCTTGGGAATTCAAAGATGCCAACAGTGCCCGTGAATCCCGATCGCTTCGCGGCGGCTCCTGGCTCGAAAGCTCCCGGTGCGCGTCCTCGGGCCACCGAAGTCGCTACGAGCCGGGCATCCGAAATCTCGATATTGGCTTCCGGCTGTGTCTGTTGATCGATGAAGCCCCCGGGCAAACGGCTGAAGTTGTTCCTGGACAATCGGTGGCACGAAGTCTGGCAGTCCAGATGCCAAGGCGGGTTGCCCATTGGAGGAACCGAAATACCCCTGGCTTTTGGAACTGGCAGCAGATTTCGGCGGATCACGTCACGAAGCTTGTGGTGCGGGGTCCCTTAAAACTGGAGCAAGCCGATCAGGTTCAACTCAGAGAGGAAGTAGCAGCCCTCGCCGATCTGAAGGAACTGTGCATTTGGAACATTAGACATCTGGATTCGTTACCAACCCTGCCTCTCAAGCTTCGCGTTCTGGATCTGCGTGGATGCGATGAGTTGGAAACCCTCGGGTCGATCTCCCCCGAGGTTCAGATCGTGAATCTTGGAGGTTGCGAAAGGCTCCAGGACTTTGACCATCTCGGAGGCCCCGGCTTGCGCATGCTGCACTTGGACCGTTGCTGCGAGTTGGACTCCTTCATTCTCCACGACATACTAAGAAAAAGCCCCAACCTTGAGGAGTTGACCGCAAGCCGTTGCGATGGGTTGCGTGAGATCAAATACCTACCGCCCCTTCTGCGGCGGTTGGTGCTGAACAACTGCACGAACTTGGTGGCCCTGCCCGACCTGTCCGAGCACAAAGTTCTCACGGACATCCATATCAAAACCTGCAAATCGCTGAAGATCTTACCCGGATTAAACATCGACCAAGGGGCGGGCGTGCAACGGTTGTTTGCCTACGGGTGCGAGAGCCTTAGGGAGTTCAACCGATTCGATGTAAGGCCCGTGCATCTTGGAGAGGGTGAGGACACCAACGTGGCCGCGACCTTTCGGACGATGGCACGGCTTTGGCACGAGCCGGCCGACCTCGTGATGGGCAAGGTGTTGTTGCTGGGCGGGGGGCGATGCGGGAAGACGACACTGGCCAAGGCGTTTCAGTGGCACGGGATGTCCGACATCGAGCGCACCCAACGCCCTGGATTGAATCCCATGGGTCATTCTTCATATACCCATGCCATCCAATTCTGGCGTTGGAAGACGCAGTTCAACGGGCCTAATCGACGCGACGGCGAGGTGCACGTTTGGGATTTCGGAGGCCAAGAGGTCTATCACAACACGCATCGGATGTTTGCCTCCGAGGGCTCCGTGTTTTTGATCGCGACCACGTCCCGGGCAGAGCACGAGCGGCGTTTGCAGGAGGATCAAAAAAACGAGTGCCTCAGTCCGATCGAAGCGCAGCAGTGGAATGAGCAAAACGAGTTCCGAGAGGTTCGGTACTGGCTTGATTACTTGCGATCGGTGATGGGGATCGAGACGGTGGACGCCCTGAGAGACCGACTGCGATCATCAGGGAGACGTCCGCAATTGCTCGTGCAAATCGTGTACACGGGATCAACGGGTCGTGATGCAGCCATGGAGGATTTGCTGGCGCAGTCGGGACCTTATCGAGGGCTTCTCGAAGACCCAGACAGCGGGCTTCGGGTGGCTGTGTTTGACAGAGCCAAGCCTGACGGTTTGATGCCGATCCTCAGATGGGTTCAATCCTCCCTCGGACATGTGGCGGACGCCTTTGGCATCCGCACACTCAAGCTGTTCAAGGACATGGCCGACCGCGTGGCGGTGGAGCTTGAGCTGGAAAAGGATCGCTCCGATCCCCCCAAGGTGGGCCAGCGCGTCCTGTCATTTGATGAGTGGGAGGACTGGGCCGAGAGATCGGTCCTAATCAATGCATCTGGGGAGGAAGCCGCCTTGCTGCGAGCGGAGCAGGCCACCGCCGCCGCGCAGTATCTCCACCGCTGCGGCAGGATTTTCTGGCTGGGACGCAAGACGGCGAGGTCTTCCATCATCCTCAACCATCAATGGGCGGCGGACATCATCTATTCCTTGTTCGAAAGCCATGTGGCGAACCCTTGGAGGAATGAGACGGGAGAATTGATATCCGACGATCAGGTCCGGCGGTTGTTGGCCCTTGTGCGGAAGTACAAGGAGTGCAATGAGGACCAGAGGAATCGGTTTCTCGACATTCTGCACGACTGCCGCGTGTGTGTTCACGTGGGGGAGGGGCAATGGATGGCAATGCAGGCGGATCTCCTTCCGCGCCGAACCCCCAAGCTGGATGAGGAGTTGGTTCAGATGTGGGAAAGCTTCCAGCGCACATGGACCGGCGATTGGGTCAACCACAGCTTTGCGATCCATGCCAAGGACGGGCGGTTGCTGGGGCATGAGGATTTCCGTTCGGTGGTCAGGGCGTTGGTGGAAGAGCGCCATCGCTCGCTGCCCAAAGCCTTGTGCGCGAGGGAGTCGGATGATGGAGGATTCGGCTGGCCGATCCAACCATGTACAAACAACGCGATCGTTCGTCTTTGGGATACTGGCCTCCAAATGGAACTCCGGAGCTACGGCCAGTCGGTTGAGCATGCCGACGGGGTCATGATTCGTGTGGAATGGATGCCGCGCATGGAACAGTCCGCCGATGGTTCAACGACGGGTGGGCTGCCTCAGTTCGACGGCGGGATATTTGTCCAGTTGCTGACCCGGGATGAGGAGCGCCATGGAACTGGGCTAAGGAAGTTCTTGAGGCACGGTCCCTTGAGCGGGTTTGGGCCCGGCTTGGACGACCAGCAAGACCCTCGCACCGAAGACCTTTCGAAGGCGGATATGGCGCATTTGCGGGGGCACGGTCAACCGGGATGGACGACGGTGCACGGTCCGCGACGTCCGGATGTGTGCCATGACGTGGCGATCTCGTATCGGTGGAGCGACTGGGAGACGGTTCGGCCGTTGGTCGAGGCCTTGGAGCGGGCGAATATCCATTTTTACATCGACCGGCAAGATGAGCAGAGGCGCTTGGGTCAGGAAGACCGTGGCTCGCGCATCATGGAGATTTACGATTACCTGAAGCGCGCCCGGATGTTGATAGTCGTTGCCTCGGACGAGTATTTCGAGCGACCGCAATTGGAGAGCAGCCGCAACCTTTACTGTCCGGTAGAACTCGCAGACGCCGTGAATGGGTTGGCGGGATACGATTCGCAGGAACGTAACCAATGGGCCGGCCTTCCCCCTAATCGACCCGATGGGAATCTCCTTTGGGTGATGGGTGCAGGTTTTGACGGAAACGGGCTACGGGATCGGATCGAGCGGGTGATTGAAGCCTACCGTATGAACGTGATTCAGGGACGCGCAGGTAATCCTCGTGATTCCAAACCGCAGTGGGAGAGTCGCGAGACGGATGCCATCCATGCCGCTGATAAAGAGCGCGTAAACAGGTTTGTGGATCGAGTGGTCGGACAGACGGATTTGCGATTCGACAGCCAGTCAGCTGATTGGGTCAGCAGGATTGTCGGAAGCATTCGGGCTGGCCTCGGGCACCCCTGATTTAGCCTTTTCCCTGGCCGAGAGATGCAAGGCCGTTGGCGTTATTGCCGTGACATGGGTGCTTTGGTTGCCGTCTTTTGAGATGGTCACCAGCAAGAGGGATACAAAAGCCCAAGCTCACCGCCCGCGCGAAGTGGATTCAGCATGTCGCGCATGACGTGGGAGATAGTTGGGGACTCACAGCACCGAGGGCTCGGGCCCGGGGGATGTCCGAAGGGCTTGTCGATGGATGCCTGCGAAGACACCCCGCGCACGAACACGAGCCTAGAGCGCGAGAGGGCCGGTCTTGGTGTGCATGACCTTTTGGGGCGTGATGCAACATGGGCTGGCACCCCTGCCGGGGTGCGGATTCATGGATGACGGGTGTCCCGGTGGTGTCGCTTCGCTCAACCACCGGTTACAGGATGCGAAGCCTTCGGCTTCGTGGGGGGATGTCCTGGGACCGCGGCCGTCCCCGGCCGCTGCGGGGCGTGGGGAAGGCATGAAGGGAGCGCCCGGGGACGGGCGCGGTCCCAGGAGTGGCCGCTTCCCCGTGCCCTTCCAAGTTGTAGGCCGCGTGCCCTCACGCGGCGTCATGAACGCCATTCCTCCATGAGCCTGCGGGCAAAGTGGCAGCGGCATCTTGCCGCTGGACGCAATCCAGCCAGAGCCGGGACGGCTCTGCCACCTTGCCGCTGCG
>CAIYFP010000152.1 GCA_903925515.1 uncultured Verrucomicrobiota bacterium | reverse complement strand
TCTTTTCGCGTCCCACGTCGTGGCTCGCTCCTCACAGACCTCTGCGGGTCTGCTCGTCCCTCGCGCCTCGTTGGACACGAAAATCCCTTGCGGCGAAACACCAGCCATTTGTGAGACACGACACTAGCCGTTGCCCCGGACTACTTCGGAGTTGCTGGTCGGCACCCCCAAGGTGAAGACAGGCGTGACCCTCCATCGCCGGTCGCGGTTGCGGAACAACCCGGGCTTGAGCCCGGACACGAGGTTCGCCCACCCGCCGACGTGCGCCGGATCGGCCGGGTCGGTCTCGACAAAACCGTCCTTTGTCGCAAGGAACGCCGACGTGTCGGTGAAGGTGCAGCGTGGCGAAGCGGAACGTCATGGAGCCGGACTTCACCCCGTGCCCCAAGGAAGCCGGGGGCGACCCAATGAACCATGCCGACGAGCCGGGCAGCAGGCCGGATGACCGGCGACCCGAGGAACACGGGATTGAACACGATGGGGCCGTGTACCCGAGCTGGTCCGCGTCCATCACGGCGGCGCGCACCCTCAACAGGCATGCTGCACCCCCCGCAAGGGCAGTCCTTCGGGGGACACCGCATGGATTGACGACGCCCTGCGCGACCCGTGCGCGAACCAAGGCAACGCATGGATTAGGGGCGTCGATACCGCGGGTTGAGGCGATTGCCAATCGAAAAGGCACGGGGCCAAGGCGGGCAAAAACCGGGAAAAGTGGTTCCTCGGCCTTCTCCGTGGAGTCGGGCGTGGCGCAGGGGAACGGAATTCCGACATCCCTCCCCGGGAAGGACCCAGTCAAGCGGGCGAGGCCCGGGGGGGGCGGGGTTGAAAGGTTTGCCGCGATCCCCCGGCGTGGGCGCACAGGGCCAACAAAGGAAAGGATGGCCTGCATGCCGTAGGCCGGTTGCCCTCGACCGGCGCCGCCTCAGGCGTGCAAGGCGGCCGACGGGAGGATTCCGGAGGACATCCCACCCCTGAAGCCATGAGAGCCAGCGGGATCAAGGCCCGCGCAGCGAAAACGTCGAGCAACCCAAAATGTTTGGCGGGAAAAGGAAAAACCCTTTGACAGCGAGATGCGAGGGGCCGTAGAAGGTTGGGCTCATTTGAGAGTTGCCAACGGCATGGATTCGGTTTCCAGCATCAATACTGGGGATCGACTTCTTGTCGTCCTAAGACGGCAGGTTCCTGACGAGTGCAGAGAGTGCTGCCCACGTAGCTCAGTTGGTAGAGCACGTCCTTGGTAAGGACGAGGTCACCGGTTCAAGCCCGGTCGTGGGCTCCACTGGCATGGTGAACTCCCAAGTGAGAGAAGTTTGAGTCGAGCGTAAGCAGAAATCGTTAACCAGGTAGTCACATGGCCAAGGAAAGCTTCCAGCGGACAAAGCCGCACATGAACGTCGGCACGATCGGGCACGTCGATCACGGAAAGTCAACCCTGACGGCGGCGATCGTCGCCGTCCAGAATCGCAAGGGTCTGGCACCGGCAATCTCGTACTCGGACATCACCAAGGGTGGAACGGTTCGTGACGACACCAAGACGGTCACGATCGCGGTCTCCCATGTGGAGTACGAGAGCCCGCTTCGGCACTACGCGCACGTGGATTGCCCGGGCCATGCAGACTACGTGAAAAACATGATCACGGGCGCTGCGCAGATGGACGGCGCGATCCTCGTGGTTTCGGCTGCCGACGGCCCGATGCCCCAGACGCGCGAGCACATCCTGCTGGCGCGGCAGGTCGGCGTGCCCTCCATCGTGGTGTTCCTGAACAAGGTGGACCTTGCGGACGCCGAATTGCTTGAACTGATCGAGATCGAGATCCGTGACCTCCTCAACAAGTACGGGTTCCCCGGGGACAAGACACCCATCATCCGAGGCTCGGCAACCGCGGCCATGGCCGGCAAGCCCGAGGGCGAGAAGGCAATCGCGGACCTCCTGGATGCCTTGGACAGCTTCGTTCCGGAACCCGTCCGCGAGGTGGACAAGCCCTTCCTCATGTGCATCGAGGATGTGTTCAACATCGAGGGTCGTGGCACGGTGGTGACCGGTCGCGTCGAGCGTGGCGTGCTCAAGAAGATGGAAGAGGTTGAAATCGTTGGCCTCAAGGACACGCGCAAGACGACCGCGACGGACATCGAAATGTTCCGCAAGTTGCTCGACAGCGCGCAGTCAGGCGACAACGTGGGAATTCTTCTTCGCGGCGTGAAGAAGGAGGACGTGGAGCGCGGCATGGTCTTGGCCAAGCCGGGTTCCATTACTCCGCACACCAAGTTCAAGGCCGAGGTTTACGTCCTGACCAAGGACGAGGGCGGCCGTCACACGCCGTTCTTCACCAATTACCGCCCGCAATTCTATTTCCGAACCTCGGATGTCACCGGCACCGTCGCTTTGCCTGCCGGGGTCGAGATGGTCGTGCCGGGCGACAACGTGTCGGTGGAGGTCCAGCTCATCGCGCCAGTCGCGATGGAGAAGGGTCTTCGCTTCGCCATCCGCGAGGGTGGTCGCACGATTGGCGCGGGACGCGTCTCCGAGGTCCTCAACTAGTCGGCCCCGGTGGGTCGGCCGGGGGAACAGGTTGCCTTCCCCGGCCGATCCTGAAAGAAGGTGGTGGCCAGCGACACAACAGGGCGTTAGCTCAATTGGTAGAGTAGCGGTCTCCAAAACCGTTGGTTGGGGGTTCGAGTCCCTCACGCCCTGCCAGCCATCCGGAGGGGTGG
>CAIYFP010000151.1 GCA_903925515.1 uncultured Verrucomicrobiota bacterium | reverse complement strand
GAGGGGGGATTTACGGAGAGGATGGCAAGGGTGAGGGGGCGGGGATGGGGTGGACGGGGTGGACGGGGTGGAGCTGGTGGACCGGGTGGACCGGGTGGACCTAGTGGACCGGGTGGACCTAGTGGACCGGGTGGACAATGAGCGGGGAGGGGCTGTTGCTGAACCCTGACCCCTCCTCGCTTCTCGCTCCTCACTCCTCACTTCTCGCTCCTCACTTCTCGCTCCTCGCCCAAGTACCTATCCCATTCGGGGCGCCAGAGGCCTTGGGTGCGGGCGGATCTCAGGCGGTGGAGGCGGGATTGGCGGGTGGGGAGGTCGGTGGGGAGGGGGATGGGGTCTTGGGCGATGTGCTCGGCCAAGTCGATGAGGACGGGGGTCCAGGCGGGGGTGGATGGGAGGGGGCGGGGTTGGGGGAGGGAGAAGAGGCCGCCCTTGCTGCTCCAGCCCCACAGGTGGGTGCCTCCCGGGTGGTACAGGATGTTCCATGGGCCACGCACGCGGCTGGACGATTGAAGGTTGTAGATGCGCCCGAATTGCTCGCCGGTGGCGGTGTCATGGAAGCGAACCCAGTTGAAGTCGGCATGGATGGCGAGGCATCGGCTGTCGGGGGAGAAGGCGATGGCGTCGATGTTGCGGGTGAGGTTGATGAGCGAGGCAGGGGCTTGGAGGTGGTCCAGCTTCCAAAGGCTCACGCTGGATCCGGATGCCAGGCCGACATGGATGTCGTTGATGGCATGCGCCCGGATGGGGGTCGGGGTGACGAGACGGAAGCCTTCTTGGAGCGGGCCCGCCCATGAGGAAATGATGGCCTCGGTTCCCTTGGATGCCCACAGGACCCGGGTGCCGTCGGGGGTGACGGCGGCGGTGGAAACGGGGAATGGGGCCTTCAAGGAGAGGACCATGGAGGTGTTGCCGGTGGCGACCCAACGATGGGCTTGGCCCGTGGTGTCGAGGAGGATGGCCTCGGGCTTGGACGGGTGGAAGACGACGTGATGAATCGGGACGGGGAAGGACCCGCGGTCGAGCCAACGGTCACGGTTCCATTCCCGGGCGTGGAGGGTGGATGGGCCGGCGGCCATGGCATGAGGGCTAGATGGATGCGCCCAGAGTTGGTCCACCGGATCGGGGACGGTCCATGCGATGGCACGGGAGGCGTCCTTGGGGTCCATGAATTCGACGACGTTGGGGTTGTCGAAGAGGGCAAGGAACCGGCCGAGGGCGGGCAGGAAGGCGAGTCGCATTGGAGGGGCTTCCATGCGGGTGAAGGGCCTGGGCAAGGTTTCGACGGCGGGATCCCATGTCGAGAAGGTGGCCTTGGAAACGATGGCGGCGCGGCCCGGTTCAGGCATCCATTGAACGTCGATGGCATGCGGGCTAATGGGGGCGCACAGGAAGCCGGGGAGTCCGGAAAGGGTGGGAAACTCGACGACATGGCCGTCGGCGTGGGCGACGAGGATGCGCTTGCCGGAGGGGGAGAACGCGGCGGCACGGGCGGGGGAGCGATGGGCTGGGCTGGAGACGAAGTTTCCCTCGCGGGTGTGTTTCTGGAAGAGGTGGCCGTTCTGGGTGACGACGGCGACTTGGGACGCCTTGCCAAGGGCCATGTCCGTGATGGGCCAACCGCGGCTTCGCTCGGAGGTGAAGCCATGGCCGTCCCTCTGGATGGCAAGTCCCCGGACGCCGCTTTGAGGGGTAGCGATGACGGCCTCGTTTCCGGAGGCGTCCATGCCGACGAACGAGTCCGAGGCCGCGAAGAGGGCGGGCTTGTAGCCGGGCTTGCCATCGCGGGTCGTCCATGTGTGGAAAGCCCGCCCGGCCACGCCAAGGAGCTGGAAGCCTTGCGGGGACAAGAGGAGGTTGCGAAAGGGCTCGGCATCGGAGGGGAGGGACAGGACCGGGGTGTTGGTGCGCGGGCTGGAGGGGTTGCCGCGAAGGATGCGGATGCGTAAACGGTCGGGGCTGAGGGCGACGACTTGGCCGGCGTTGGCGATGGCGAGGATGGGCTGCCGGGGGACCACGGGCGGGATGTTCCATTGAATTGGGGCGGCATTGGAGAGGATGGAGGCGGACCAGAGGTGGCCGTCGCGGGACAGGGCGATCCAATGGGATCGGTCGGCGGACAGTGCGGCGTGGAGGATGTTGGGGAGTTCCCATTCGACGGTTGGGGGCATGGAGGGGGTGGCTGGGGCCGTCCATTGGACGAGACGGCGGTCGGCAAGCCATGTGAGGAGGCGGGTGCCGTCATGGTTGAGGCTGGCGAGGGATTCGGGGCCGACGCCCGAGACGGCGAAGGCGATGGGGGCGGATGGAGTGTTGGTGGAAAGGGGCGGCGAGACTGCTGGAGAAGCTGGGCTTGGGGCGGGCCGAACGACGACGCGGCCGTCGTCGAGGGCAATCCAGATGGATTGTTCGTCGCCGGAGTAGCCGACCTTGCGGGCACCGGAGTCATGGGGCCATACGCGGAGGGGCATGGGGCAGAAGTCGGGCAGGGAGAGCCAGTGAGCGAGGGTTTGGCGGGTGGGGTCGTGGTCGGGGTGCTGGCGAAGGATTCCGGCCATGCCGAGTAGGGCCTTGGTGGCCATGCCGTCGGCGGCAAGCCGTTGGTTGCCCGAGAGGGACTTGAGGATGGAGAGGCGAAAGCGTTCGGCGTCGCGTTCGCGGGCGAGCCGCCAGTTCCATGCGACGGTGGCCGAGGCGACGAGGGCCATGACGGCGACGGCGATGAGGCTGGCCATGACCCGATGGCGGGAGATCCAGAGGAGGAGACGTTCGAGGAGGGCGGGCGGGCGCGACTGGATGGGTTGGCCGTCGAGGTGGCGTTGGAGTTCGTCGGCGAGATGGCGGGCGGAGGGGATACGGCGCGTGGGATCCTCGGCGGTGCAACGTTGGCAGAGGACGTCGAGGTCCGCCGGGATGCCGGTGCGAAGGCGGCCGGGGGCAGGCAGGGGATGTTGCTGGGCGTGGGAAAGGATGGCGATGGGGTCGGTGCCGGTGCGAGGTGGCCGTCCGACGAGCATTTGGTGAAAGACGGCGCCGAGGCTGAAGAGGTCGGAGGCGGTGGAGGCTGCACGGGCGCCCTCGCGTGCGATCTCGGGAGCGAGGTAGATGGGCGTGCCGACGACGCCAAAGGTGGCGGTAAGGTCGGTGGGCCGGGCGAACATGCGAGCGAGGCCGAAGTCGCCGAGCTTGAGGGCGTCATCGGGGGTCAAGAGGATGTTGCTGGGCTTGATGTCGCGGTGGAGGACGCCACGCGCATGGGCATGGGCAAGACCGTCGGAGAGGGATTGGAGCCATTGGGCGCATTGGGACCATGAGGGCGGCTCGGCGGCGATGCGGTCGGCGAGGGTCTCGCCGGACAACAACTCCATCTCGAGGTACGGGTGGCCATCGAGGTCGCCGGAGCCGTAGATGCGGACGATGGCGGGGTGGTCGAGTGCGGCGGTGGCCTCGGCCTCGGCCTTGAAGCGTGCACGGTCGGTCTCGGAGGCGAGGTGGCCTTCGAGGAGGAACTTGAGGGCGCAGGGGCGGTTGAGGGAGATGCGAACGGCGTGCCAGACGACACCGGAGGCACCGCGGGCGATTTCGCCCAGCAACAGGAAGTCGCCTCGGGAACCCGGGGAGAGGGATGAATCGGGCATGGCAACAGGGTCAGGCGGGAATCACGAGGGAACCGCGGCCATGCACCGGAGCCATGGAGGCCTGCCCGTGCCCTGATCCGCTAGGGTGAACACGGGAAGGATCAGCCGAGGTTACATTCCCCGTCGCAACGCACCGAGAAGGATGTTGAAAAGGGATGCCATCTCGACCTTGGCAAGGTCCCCTGCCCCAACCATGCGGGTGCATTCCTCATGGAACGCCTCGCGAAAGGCCTCGCGAATGCGAAAGACGCGGACCTTGACGTTGCTCACGGTGAGCCCGGCCTCGCTCGCGATGGCCTCGTAGGAGGGGGCGCAGGCGCCGGAACGAAGGTCTAGGGCGGCGCGGAGCAGGAGGGTCTCGGCGGGGTTGGCGGGCCGGTCATGGACGAGCCGTTCCATGGCCCGGGCATACACGGCCATGGCCAAGGCGACCTCGTCCTCGTGCGTCCATGCCTGCTCGGGGGCGGGTTGGTCGTCGATGACGCCAGGGACATGCTCGGCGACGCCGCCCCGCCGGAGGGCATGCTGTCGTGCGACGTGTTCACGGAGGAAGTTGGAAAGGCAGCGGGAAAGGAAGGCCCGGAAAGGACAGGGGCCGGGCATGTAACGAGCAAGGGGATTGCCGACCAGCCAACGATGGATGAAGTCACCGGCGAGGTCTTCGGCGTCGGGGCGTGATTGGCCACGATGGACGAACCACTCGACGATGGCCTCGCGGTAATGGGCGCACAGGTTGCCGAGGTCGGCACGCCAGTCGGCCTTGGGGATTTCGCCGGCCTGTTCGGCGCGCCCGCCCTCGGAGGCAGCAAGGACGAGGTCCTTTGGGGTGAGCGTGGTAACAAGGGGAGGCATGGATTTCGCGTACCCGGGCGAGGAGGAAAAGGCGAGTTGTTTCTTGGGGCGTGCGGGGGGGGCGGCCGGGGACGGCCGCGCTCCCAGGGGATCCTTGCGCGGGGGACGGGCTTGCTCACGGGCGGAGCCTTCGTGCCTTTCCTCGCGCTGCGGCGGCCGGGGACGGCCGCGCTCCCAGGAGATCCTTGCGCGGGGGACGTGCTTGCTCACGGGCGGAGCCTTCGTGCCCTTCCTCGCGCTGCGGCGGCCGGGGACGGCCGCGCTCCCAGGG
>CAIYFP010000150.1 GCA_903925515.1 uncultured Verrucomicrobiota bacterium | reverse complement strand
TCCTCTGCGTCTCAGCGTCTCTGCGGGCGGATCAACCTCATGCACCGGGAGACGCTCCTCCGTGGCTTCCCATGGCATCGGCTGCTGTGGGAGTGGGCTTGGCTCAAGAACGGCTTACGCGGGGATCAGGGGGATGGGCATGAATCTTGGCGTGGGCATCCATGAGGCCGCATTCTTCGCGTCTTTGCGTCTTCGCGTGAGGAAATCCCGGCTGCATGAATCACGGGTTCAGCACGGGGGAGGGCATCGTTTTTGAATCACGCGAAGACGCGAAGAGAGCCGGCGGGATCCACCCTCTGGCAGCGTCGCGCGAGGCGAGAGCCCCTCGCTCATAAGCTGCTTGCGCGTGGATTTGGGCCCCAACTACCCCGTTGGCAATCCCACCCTCACTCGGCAGCATCCCCCATCCGATGAACGCCGCCTCGCCCTGGATCCCCTCATAGGCCGATCGCCAGACCCGGTCTCCATCCCAACTGCCCCCATGTCTCCCTCGCCCCTCGGCTCCGGCATCCGCGACAACCACAAGCGCGGCATCGTCGCCGACTTCCTCCGCGGCCACATTGCCGACGGTTCCCGCCTCTCCATCGTCTCCGCCTACTTCACGATCTACGCCTACGACAAGCTCCGCGCCGAGCTCGAGCGCATCGACCACCTCGACTTCCTGTTCGGGGAGCCCGCCTTCATCAACCACATCGACCCCGAGGTCGCGCCAAGGAAGTCTTTCGTCATCGATGCCGATGGCCTGTCCCTCGCCGAGCGTCTCTCCCAGAAGCGCGTCGCCATGGATTGCGCCGACTGGCTTCGGCGCAAGGTCTCCATCAAGACCATCCGCCAATTCAACCTGCTCCACGGCAAGATGTATCACGTGGCCAATGGCTCCGCGTCCGACGCCCTCATCGGAAGCTCCAACTTCACCGTGCGCGGCCTTGGCCTCTCCGCCGCCTCCAGCAACATCGAGCTGAACCTCGTCGTGGACGGCTCGCGCGACCGGACCGATCTGAAGCTTTGGTTCGATGAGCTTTGGTCCAATCCCGCGCTCGTCCATGACGTCAAGCAGGACGTCCTCCTCCAGCTCCAGCGGCTCTACGCCAACCACTCGCCCCAGTTCATCTACTACCTCACCCTCTTCCACCTCTTCAGGCATTACCTCGACGGCTCCCGCGACATCGATGACAGCCTCCGCCGCGTCGCCCTTCCGGACACCGCCATCTGGCAGGCCCTGTTCTCCTTCCAAAAGGACGGCGCGAAGGCCGCCATCAACAAGATCCTCGACGCCAACGGCTGCATCCTCGCCGATTCCGTCGGCCTTGGAAAAACCTACACCGCGCTGGCCGTCATCAAGTACTTCGAGCTTCGCAACGAACGCGTCCTCGTCCTCTGCCCAAAGAAGCTCAGCCGCAACTGGACGGTGTACACCCAACCCAGCTCCCTCAATCCCTTCACCAAGGACAAGTTCCGCTTCGACGTCCTCCACCATACCGACCTGTCCCGCGACGCCGGCAACGTCAACGGCATCTCCCTCGATACCCTCAACTGGGGCGCCTACGACCTCGTCGTCATCGACGAGTCCCACAACTTCAGGAACAACAAGCCCGCCACCGAGCGCCCCGGCGACGCAACGCCCCGCCGCACCCGCTATCAACGATTGATGGAGGACATCGTCTCCTCGGGCGTCCGCACCAAGGTCCTGCTTCTCTCCGCCACCCCCGTCAACAACCAGCTCGCGGACCTGCGCAACCAGATCTCCTTCATCGCCGGGGGCGACGTCACCCGAAGCGACCCGGCGGACAAGGCCTTCGCGTCCAACCTTGGCGTGGCTTCCGTGCGCGATACCACGCGGCAGGCGCAGGGACATTTCACCCTTTGGGCCAAGAAACCCCCGGGCCAACGCAAGACCCGCGACCTTCTCTCCGCCATCGGCGGCGACTTCTTCAAGCTCCTCGATGGCCTCAGCATCGCCCGGTCCCGAAGCCAGATCGCCACACACTACGCCGCCGAGATGGAGCGCCTTGGCGGCTTCCCGCATCGCCCGCCGCCCAAGTCCGTCCATCCGTCCATCGACACCCAGCAACGATTCCTTTCCTTCGAGCAGCTCGACCGCGAGATCACGCGCCTCACCCTCGCCCTCTACCATCCCACGTCCTTCCTCCGCGACGACCTCGCCCCAGACGTCCGCTCCCACTACGAGGCCAAGATCCACGGCGCGTTCACCCAGGAGGGGCGCGAACGCATCCTCATCGCCATGATGAAGGTCAACTTCCTCAAGCGCCTCGAAAGCTCCGTGGACTCCTTCCGTTCCACCCTCCAGCGCACCATCGACAAGATCGACCAGCTCGTGGAACGCATCGGTGCCTTCCAATCCCACCAGTCCGCCCATCCCGACCTCGACTACGATGCCCTCACCCCGGACCAGATCGAGGACCCCGACTTCGACCCCGAGGACTTCACCATTGGCGGGCGTCGCCGCATCCACCTGGCTCATCTCAAGCTCCCGGAATGGCTCAAGGCCGTCCGAAACGACCACGTCGAGCTGAGCTACCTCCTCGAAAAAACCATGTCCGTCACCCCGGCTCGGGACGGGAAGCTCGCGCGACTCCGGGAATTCATCGCCGACAAGGCCCGCAACCCCTCCGTCACCAAGGACGGCATCCCCAATCGCAAGGTCCTCGTCTTCACCGCCTTCGCCGATACCGCCCGGTACCTCCACGAAAACCTCGGGCCATGGGCCCGCACCGAGCATGGCCTCCATGTCGCCATGGTCTGCGGCGATGGCTCCAACGCCGCCTCCCTCGGCCGCGCCGACTTCGACGACATCCTCACGAACTTCTCGCCCCGCTCGAAGCGCCGTGCCGAGCAGACCCAGCGCTTCCCCAACGCATCCGAGGAAATCGACCTCCTCGTCGCCACCGATTGCATCAGCGAAGGCCAGAACCTCCAGGACTGCGACCTCCTCATCAATTACGACATCCACTGGAACCCCGTCCGCATCATCCAGCGCTTCGGTCGCATCGACCGCATCGGCTCGCGCAACCCGGCCGTCCAGCTCGTCAACTTTTGGCCCGTGGAGGACCTGGACGCGTACCTCGGCATCAAGCTGCGTGTCGAGGCGCGCATGGCGCTGGTCGATCTTGCCGCCACCCAAACCGACAATCTCCTCGACCCCGGCCAGATCGACGACCTGATCAAGGAGGACCTCCTGTTCCGCGACCGCCAGCTCCGCCGCCTCCAGCACGAGGTCCTCGACCTGGAGGATCTCGACGACGCTGTCTCCCTCGCGGACTTCTCCCTCGACGAGTTCCGTCTCGACCTGCTCCGGTACCTGGAAGCCAACCGCGAGGCCCTCGAGGCGGCGGGAGAGGGGCTTTACGCCGTCGTGCCGCCGAAGCGGGACCTCTTCGCCCATGTCCGGCCCGGTGCCATCTTTTGCCTCCGGCATCGGCCCTCTGCCATCCCGGCCAACCCCCGGCCCCATGCCGCCCCCGCATCCCCTTCCGCCGAGGCCTCCCGGCTGAACCCGCTTTCGCCGTACTACCTTGTGTACGTCCATGACGACGGCGTGGTGCGATACGGGATGGCGCAACCCAAGGAGGCGATGCTCTTGCTGCGCGACCTTGCCAGCAAGGAACCCGCCGCCCATGAACGCCTTTGCCGGCTTTTCGACCAGCAAACCGACGACGGCCGCGACATGGCGCATCACCACGGGCTGCTTCTCAAGGCGCTCGTGTCCATCCAGCACGCCTTTCAAAAGCGCGCCACGAACGTGCTCCTCTCCGGGCGCAACGCCTTGCTCCCCACCGCCGCCCAAACCCCCACCGCCAACCCCTCCGACTTCGACCTGGTCACATGGCTGGTGATCAAGGAAGACAACGCATCACATGCCTGACAGGACCATCCACCGCACCGCCGTGGCCGCCGCCATCAAGGCGTTCGGCTCCCAATCCCTTGCCGAGGCGTCCCGCGGCCTCTTCAACACGCTCGGCTACCGCTCCGACCGCCGTGTGCAGCTCGGCTCGCCCGCCCTGTTCATGGATCAACTGGATCCCGGAGGCCGACTCACCGACGACGAGCGGCAGTCCCTCTTGCGTATGGGCTCCATTGACCTCGTGTTCCAATTGACCAACGCCGAGCTGGAGCCCCACGGCTTCCTCTTTGAGGACCGGCCCGCCATCGACCCCTCCCAAATCGAGTCCTACCTCCTGATTTGCGCCGAGATCTCCCAGTCCCGCCCGACCCGCACCGAGCTTTCAACCCTCGTCCGCACCATCAACAAGCCCTTGCCCATGCCCGCCATCGTCGTCTTCAGGCATGGCGACGCCATTTCCCTTGGCATCATCCACCGGCGTACCCACCGCCGGGATGCCCACCGCGACGTGCTTGAAAAGGTCACGCTCATCAAGGACATCCGGGTCCATGCGCCCCACCGCGCCCATGTCGATATCCTTGCCGACCTCGCCATCGAGTCGCTCTCCGCGTCCCAGCCCTGCGGCGAGCCCGTCCGCAACTTCCTTGCCCTCCACAAGGCATGGCAAGCCACCCTCGACATCCAGTCCCTCAACCGCCGCTTCTTCATCGAGGTCCGCAACTGGTTCTACTGGGCGCGGCATCATTCCCGGTTCCCGGACGGCGCGCGCAAGGATGCTGACAAACGCGACTCCGAGTCCGTCCTGCGACTGCTGACGCGGATGATCTTCTGCTGGTTCCTCCGCGAGAAGGGCATGGTGCCCGAGGACCTCTTCGATCCCCAGCGCATCCGGTTGTTGCTTGAGGAATGGACACCCGACGACTCCGACGGGCGCGGCCGCTACTACAAGGCCATCCTCCAGAACCTCTTCTTCGCCACGTTGGGCACCCCGGTCGCCGACCGGAAGTTCCGTTCCCCTCGTGTCTTCAAGGGGGTCAACAAGCACTACGGCGACCAGCACTTCTTCCGCCATGTCGCCCTCTTCGCCAGCAAGGCCCCCGTCGAGGACCTCTACAAGTCCATCCCCTTCCTCAATGGCGGGTTGTTCGAGAACCTCGACGAGTTCCCGGGCGAGGACAACGACCTCGCCGACGAGGTGCGCGTGGATGGGTTCTCCGACGTCGAGACCAAGCAACCCATCGTCCCGGACTTCCTGTTCTTCGGCACACCAAGGGCCGTGCCGGAAATCTCCGACCTCTTGGGCGAGTCCTCGGCCCCCTCGGCGCGCGGCCTCATCCTCATCCTCCGGGACTACAAGTTCACCGTCGAAGAAAACACCCCCCTGGAGCAGGACATCGCCCTTGACCCCGAGCTTCTCGGCCTCGCATTCGAGAACCTCCTCGCAGCGGTCAACCCCGAGACGGGCACCGTGGCCCGCAAATCCACGGGCTCCTTCTACACCCCCCGCGAAATCGTCCAGTACATGGTCGAGGAATCACTCGTCCGCTACCTCCTCCACGGCCTCGACCCCGGCTCGCAGGACCCGGACCTTGCCAACAAGCTTCGCGAGCTGGTCTCCGAGCAACATCCCTCCCACCGGCTCCAGCACGAGGAGCAACGCATCGTGGACCTGATCGGCCGCCTCCGCATCCTCGACCCGGCCTGCGGCTCCGGCGCCTTCCCCATGGGCCTCCTCAACCTCCTCGTTCATGTCCTGCGCAAGGTGGATCCCATGAACAAGCTCTGGGAGGAGGCCAAGCTCGCGCAGCTCCCGCCCGAGATGCGCGACAAGACCCGCGCCATCTTCCAATCCGAGTCATGGGACTACACCCGCAAGCTTGAGCTCATCAAGGACTGCATCCATGGCGTGGACATCCAGCCCGCCGCCATCCAAATCGCCAAGCTCCGCTTCTTCCTCTCCCTCGTCATCGAGCAACCCCACCCCTCCGCCGTCCGGCCCCTGCCCAACCTCGAAACCAAGTTCGTCTGCGCCAACGCCCTCCTCGGAATCCCTCGCCCAAAGGACTGGGATCTCTTCCAGCACCAAATCGAGCCCAAGGAGCAAGCCCTCCTCGCCACACGGACTCGCTTCTTCTTCGCCCAATCCAAACGCGAAAAGGATGCATGCAAGGCCGACGACCGCCGCCTCCGGCGCGACCTCAGCCAATTCATCAAGGCCACCGGCGGCAGCGCCGCATCCCACCTCGCCTCCGCCGTCGCCTCATGGGACCCCTATCACTCCGACCGGCGCGCCCCCTACTTCGACCCCGAGTCCATGTTCGGCATCCGCGACGGCTTCGACATCACCATCGGCAACCCCCCCTTCGTCCGCGCAGACGAACCCAGCGAATGGAACCGCTCCCAACGCAACCAAATCCTCGAAAGCGGCCAGTACGAAACCCTTTGGGAGAAATGGGACCTCTACATCCCCTTCATCGAGCGCAGCTTCAAGCTCCTTCGCCACGGCGGCGTCTCCTCCCTCATCGTCTCCGACGCGTTTTGCCATTCCAAATACGCCATCAAGCCCCAGCTCTGGTATCTGAAGCATGCCCGAATCCTCCGCCTCGACTTCTGCGGCGACCTCCAAATCTTCGACGCCGCCGTCCATAACGTCATCCACTTCTTCCAAAAAGCAGACCCCTCCAACCACATCCCGGAACGTCGCCTCCACCAACAGACGTTTGGCAGCGTCCTTAGTCTTCCATCCGACCTTCAGTCCAACTTAAACCAACGGGCTTTCTTTCCGTCCATCGGGGAGACGATGACGTTTGATTGCGAAACGATCCTACTCGACGCCATCTGCTACATCAGCGTTGGCATGGTTGTGCACGCTGATGAAAAACGGGCCAAGGGAGCCTTTCAACTCGAAGACCTTGTCGCACGCGACAAGGATGGGACGCATCCCAAGCCATTCGTCGAGGGCAAGCATCTCAATCGATGGCTTCCCGGCAGACAAATGTGGCTCGAGTGGGGCACCGAACGATCTCCATGCTTGTTGCGACGTCCGACGTTTGAGGAGTTGTACTCCGTTGACGAAAAGCTGATCTCGGTGGACATGGCCGCCAGCATCGATCGCCTTCGCGTCGCCTATGACAATGCGCAACTGTTCCATAACCATTCGGCATGGTCATTTGTCCCTTGGCACGCACTCCGAGGCGTTCAAAATAATTCCATTAAGAAGGTCGCCCGATATCCGTCGGAGAAGCCTCCACGTCCCGATCTTCCAAACCGCACGTCGCTAGAGGATGCGAGTGGGAAGTTTGCCATAAAGTACCTCCTTGGCATCATGAATTCCGGCACGGCGAGGGACTACCTTCGTGCGAACCGCCGGAGCAACATTCACATTTACCCCGACGACTGGAAGAAGCTGCCGGTGCCGGACGTTGGGGAGGATTTGCAGGCGCCGGTGGTACGGGTGGTTGGGTTAATCTTGGCGTTGCAGGGGTACCTGCAAGGGGTGCCGGAAGTAAGGAAGGCCGTGGACACGGTGCAGATGGAGTTCTTGGAGGGGCTCAACGACGCATTGGCGAGGGAGTTGTACCATCCGGAGGAGTTGCATGGGCGGGGCCTGCATTTTGGCCGGATGGTGATGGAATCGGGATTGCCGGACGTGGTGAAGATTCAGGACGAGGCGCAGCTTGACGCCGTGCGGCGGGCGATCGAGAAGGCGTATGACATCCAAACCCCATTGCGTGCGGCCTTGTTCGACCTTGCTTCGATGGACATGACGGACCGGGCCGCGTCCGAGACATGACCCCATCCCATCCCCCCGTCCGGCTTGCTGCCATTCAACTGTGTGGGTATCGCGCCTTTCCGCGGCCCACGACCATCTGGCTTTCCCCGCACGACGCCGGGGGCAGGGTGGTCGGTCCCGGAAGGAACCTGCTGCTGTACGGGGAGAATGGCAGTGGCAAGTCATCGCTTGGCAAGGCGCTGGTGGACTTGCTCGACCTTGGCACCTTTCCACGGCCAAGGCCTTCGTTTGATCAGTTTCGATATCGGCACGAAAACCCGCCAAGGGAGGACCGGCGGATCCGACTGGAGTTTGATGATGCATCGGTGGACCCATTGCTCTGGACGCCCTCCCAGCGTCCCGATGGCCATCCGTGCTTCGCGGACATGGCGCGGTCAAGGGGTTGGCTGGATTACAGGTCCATCTGGCGAATCACCGAGGCCCGGGACAAGGACCATGTCGAGGTGTTCCACGCCTTGATCCAGGAGGTCATCGGCAGTTGCCCCACGGGAACGAGCGGGGAGACCTTTGGCCAGGCGTGGCGGCACATAAGATCCATCGCCGGACTGCGATCCACGAGCGTACAGCATTGGGAGTCCATCAAGAAGCTGCCCGGGGGGGTGACGGCATTCAACGCAGCCATGGAGGCCTTCGTGCCCGGGCTGGAGGCGCGGGCCAATCAATTCCTCAAGGCCTTTGATCCATGGACCAGCCTGCGACTCACGTGGAATTCAAACGCCGTATACAACTCCCGCCTGCATCATGGGAAGCTCGCCGACGGAAGCGTGGAATTGCGAATGGTGGAGAGGGGCGGAGAACCCATGGCCAAGCCCTCGGAATTTCTGAACGAGGCTCGCCTCACCGCCGTGGGATTGTGCCTCTACCTCGCAGGGATGGCGCTCAGCATCCCGCCCCGGCGCCCCGACGGGTCATCCTTCCCCCGAATCCTCGTCCTCGACGACGTCCTGCTCAGCCTCGACATGTCGAATCGCCGGCCCCTGCTCAAGCTGTTGCAATCCGGAGCGCTGTCGGGCTGGCAGGTCCTGCTCTTGACCCATGACCGGGCATGGTACGAAATCGCCAAGCAATCCCTCCCTGAAGCCCAGTGGATGCGCCATGAACTCTTCGTACAACATGCGGGAAACCATGCGGAACCCGTCGCACGAGAGGACGCCGACCACCTGATGCGTGCTCTCGACTTCCTGCATGAAGGGCAAGTGAAGGCCGCCGCAGTGCATGTGAGGACGAAATTCGAGGAGGTTCTCAAGCGAGGCTGTCACGAGCTTGGCCTTGCAGTCCCATACAACCCAGACCCGCGAAAGGTCCGGGCAGCGGATCTTTGGAATGCCGTTCAAGGGGCGACGTTCGATTCGATTCGCCCCGTGGAACGACGCGTCGATGGACAAGGAAACCTTGTTTGGTGGCAACCGCGGCCTGACAAGCGAAAGGTCGTGTCCGATGAAATCCGCGAGGAAGTCGCTCATGCCTTGAGCTGGGTATTGAACCCGCTAAGCCATTCGGAATCCGTGGACCGATATCGCAGGGAAATCGAGGAGGCAATCTTCGCGGTGGACGACCTTGAACAATCCATCCAGCGGGCCGTTGTCCTGCGTGAAGCGGGCCCCGTGCCAGTCCGGGAAATGCTGCTTACCCTTCTCCATTCGCGCAGCATTCAACACCGTGTCTCCTAATGCCATGACGACTGAGGTACTTGTCATCCATGCGCAACCTGAGAGCGGACAAGCACCCACGTGATTGGCCGTCTCCATCGATTCCAGCGTGGTCTGGAGCGAAGCCGGCGAAAAAGAAGAAACCGCAAGTACAGGAGCCTTTGGGGGCTCTCACGGCACGGGGCCGAATTTCACTTGCGGCACGGCAACGATGCTTGCCGCTGAGGTGAGCTTCAAGGTCAACCTTGGATTTCGGGCCCGGTAATTGCGGAGGCAGCTGGATCTGGGAACAGGTGGCCGTGGAATGGCGAACGTTGGCGATGCGGCTTGAACCTGTAGAGCGCGTTGCACCGACCGCAGGTTGACCATGTTCCTCCGCCTACCCGCATCCCCTCCTCCTCCACAGAGCCTCCCCTGCCCACACACGTTCCCGAAGGCCTGACTCCTCATTCGACGGCGGCGGCGTGGAATGACATCGCACAACCAGCTCGGCGGATCCGCGCACTTTGTCCCATGCTGTAGGCCGCGTGCCCTCACGCGGCGGCTGGAATCCCGCTCCTTCGTGCGCCGAGGTCAGAGTGGCAGCGGGATCCTGCCGCTGGACGTGACCCAGCCAGAGCCGAGACGGCTCTGCCACGTTTCCGCCGGGTGAGGGCGCCCGGCCTACAACCCTGGCTGTCCCGTTCCAATCTCACCAGCAGGGGAAGGTCTCGGATTCAAGCCAGAGGGCTTACCTGGATTGATGTGATGGCTCCAACGAACTCTGGATCGGTCGAAGTGCACCCAGACCTTGATTGCGATGCACCTCAAGTCGGTTGGAGTCTGCTCCAACCTTGTTGAAGCGCACTCGAGATTGGTTCGAGTGGACCCGGACCTTGGTTGCAGTGCACCTCAAGTCGGTTGGAGTCCGCTCCAACCTTGTTGAAGTGGACTCGAGATTGGTTCGAGCGGACTCGAGATG
>CAIYFP010000149.1 GCA_903925515.1 uncultured Verrucomicrobiota bacterium | reverse complement strand
TGCACTGGCAACTGCTGAACCGGACGGACCTCCGCCTCAAGCGCCCGAACGCCCGGCCGGCCGAACCGGTGCAACATGCGGATTAACGGGGGTTTTTGAGTTTTTCAGCAGAATCAACTATTGACATTTGTTCGAGTGACCCTGGGTGAAACGGGCCCATGCAAGGTCCTGGGTCCTTTGCACAACGACTCGTCTCCTGTCCGGACCCGCCGTCGGGCCACCGGCTGCCCCTGGATGCCTGCCTCCGATTTGTCCGAGAGGAGGATGGCTCGCCGGGACGCCAAATGTCAGCATCCGCGCCCTGGCGAGCACTCGGTCCCGTGCCCCCGCCCTCATGGTCCGGATCGCTCGGTTGACGTCAGCGGTCGGGTGACTGCGGGGGGGAGGTTCTCCCCGCGAGGGGATGACGCCCTCCAGCCGCACCGCCTGAAATGTCAAACGTTTAGATGTGACCCCATTGTCCCGGATCAGGGGCCGTCCCTGCGGCGTTGCGTTGGGGGGCTTGCGGGGATAGGACGGGGACATGAACGGGCTGGTCGTCGGGTTGATGGCGTGCTTTGGCCTCGTGGTTGCCGGCGGGGCGGCCATGGTGCTGGTACATCGGCGGCACCTGAGGGAATGGCGTCGGCAACAGGGGCACGGGAGGCCGTGGCGTCGAGTGGACGAGCGCGGGAGGCGGGGTTGGCCGTTGCCGTTGCCACGGCGTTGGATGGCCATCCGGTCGAGCAACACGGTTCATGTGAGGGCGGCGTTGGGGGTTGCGGATGCCCCGGTCCCATGGACCAGCGCGATGGAGCGGGCGGGCGAGGATCGGTTGTTTGTGTCGGGGCCCGCGATGGGCTGGACGTTGGTGGTCGGGGGCGGGTTGCCGGACGCGGCGCAGGACGTGGACGCGCTCTACCGATTCCTGACGGGTGCAAGCCGCGAGCTGGGCGAGGTGCAGTACTTTGCAATGGACCGGGTGCTGGGCTTTCATGCGTGGGCGCGGCTCCGGGACGGGCAGGTGCTGCGGGGCTATGCGTGGGCGGGGACGACGGAGTGGAACGAGGGGCGGATGACGATGGACGAGCGGCTGCTGGAGCTGCGATGCCATGGGTACGGGGAGGAACGGCCGCCGGGATACGTGGGGCAGGCAGGGCCGGAGCTGGACAATTCGGAGCGGGTGCCGTTGCTGGCGCGTCGCTGGGGGATCGACCTGACGGAGGCGCTGGAGGTGTTGCTGCGGGGGGATGCGCTGGAGCGGGGGGGCGGGGCTGGGGAATGATGGCGGGTGCCCGGCCGGGCGGCCGGGGAGCTCGCTAGTGCATTTCGACGGCGCAAGAGCCGATGCCTTGTCGGAGGTAGTTGAACTGGACGTTGGGATGGTCCGCGAGGAGGGACATGGGGACGGCGGAGTCGATGATGCGGCGCGAGATCATGTAGGCGGTGAGGCGTTGGCCGAGCGGGTTGTCATGGTTGCCGGCGTGCCAGATGGAAACCTTGTCCGCCTTCCATGTCTCGACGGGCCCGACGGTGATGGCGGCGGTGGGGACCATGGAGATGTTGCCGCCGCCGCTGGTGCGCGCGTTCTGGGCGATGGTGAGGGGATGAAGCTCGACGACGCGCGTGGCGAGCTTGCGGTACTCGGCCGGAGCGGGCGGGGCGTCCTTGTGTCGTCCGCGACGCGGGAGGGGATCGTTGAACGCCCAATGTTTCACGTCGCCTTGGCCGCCTTGCATGACGGCGCAGCGGACGCCCGCATCCCATGTCTGGCGGAAGGCGCGGGTGTCGGCCTTGGGAAAGTGGAGGTTGGTCTCCGGGATGCGGAGGCGGCGGTCGATGCGGTCGAAGCAGAGCTGGCGGTCGCATTTCTCGAAGCTGAGGGGATGGGAGGGCGGGACCTCGCGGCCGGTGGCGGCGTCGAACCACTCGTCCATGCCCCAGAAGTGGGCATGGCGGAGGTTGAGGCCGAGGCTGTTGACGAGCCGGGCGACGAGGGGGAGTTGCTCGGTGGGGCCAATGGGGCCGCAGACGCCGACGGGGTTGTCGGCGGTGGCCATGCGCCATGCGTCGATGTATTCGAGGGCCTCGGCGAGGTAGAAGTCTTCGCGGGAATCGTAGAGGACGACGCGGAAGCCGGGGCGGGAGAGGCGCGCGAGGTCCCTTGGGGTGAGGCGCGCGGCGGCGTCGATGAGGTCGGGTTCGAGGGTGGTGTAATCCCACCAGTCGGGCGCGATGGCCGAGGAACGGCGTGGCATGGGTGGAGGGTTCCTGCTTCGGGGGATGGATTCAAGCGGCGTGGCGTGGGAGGAGATGCGACGGGGCGCGAAAACCGTGCGGGACTGAAACGAGGCTCGCCACGGGCGGCGCGGGCTGTTCAGGATTGCGAGGACATGGCGGGACCGACGACAGGGCAAAAGGGGAGCGAAACGAGCGTGGCGGCGCGGGACGTGGTGGTGCGAAACCGTCAGGGGATTCATGCGCGTCCCTCGGCGGCGTTCGTGAAGCTGGCGGCGCAGTTCCGGTGCGAGGTGACGCTGGAGAAGGACGGGGAGAGCATCAACGGGAAGAGCATCATGGGGTTGCTGATGCTGGCGGCGGGGCCCGGGTCGAGGATCCGGATCGTGTGCGACGGCGAGGACGCGCTGAAGGCGGCGGAGAGCTTGGCGGGGCTTGTGGAGGGCGGGTTCGGGGAGGTCTAGGGCGGGCGAACAAGCTTGGGAGGAGGATGGCATGTCGGACTTCAACATTCACTACGTGGCGCGGTTGGCGCGCCTTGAGCTGACCCCGGAGGAGGAGGCGCGGCTGGGGGGGCAACTGGACAACATCCTCGGTTACATCGCCATGCTTCGGGAGGTGGACGTGACGGGGGTGGAGCCGATGTCGCATGCGTTTCCGCTGACGAACGTGTCGCGTCCGGACGAGCCGGGGGAGTCGTTGCTGCACGACGACGCGATGCGGAACGCGCCTTCGCGTTCGGGGGGGTTGTTCGTGGTGCCGAAGATCGTGGAGTAGTGCGGAGGGGGAGAAGGCATGTTGCATCGATTGACGATCACGGGCTTGGCGGGGCGGTTGGCTTCGGGGGAAGTGTCTGCAACGGACGCGCTGGAGGCGTGTCTTGCGCAGGTGGACCGCGTGGACGGCGAGGTGAAGGCGTTCCTGTCGATGGACCGCGAGGATGCGCGGCGGCAGGCGCGCGAGGCGGACGTGGAGCTGGCGGCGGGCCGTGGCGGCGGGACGCGGCCGTTGCTGGGCGTGCCGATCGCGCTGAAGGACGTGTTGTGTCACCGGGGGCAGCCGGTGGGCTGTGCGTCGAGGATTCTCGAGGGGTACGTGTCGCCGTATGACGCGACCGTGGTGGCGAGGCTGAAGGCGGCGGGCGCGGTCTTGTTCGGGCGGCTGAACATGGACGAGTTCGCGATGGGGAGCTCGACGGAGAACTCGGCGTACTGGACGACGTTGAATCCATGGGACACGGCGCGGATTCCGGGGGGGTCGTCGGGCGGGTGCGCGGCGGCGGTGGCGGCGAACGAGGCGTTTGCGACGATTGGGTCGGACACGGGAGGCTCGATCCGGCAACCGGCGGCGTTGTGCGGGTGCGTGGGGCTGAAGCCGACGTACGGACGGGTTTCGAGGCATGGGTTGGTGGCGTTCGCGAGTTCGCTGGACCAGATCGGGCCGTTCACGAAGACGGTGGGGGACGCGGCGTTGGTGATGGAGGCGATCTCGGGACATGACCCGTTGGATTCGACGAGCCTTGACGAGCCGGTGCCGAGGTATCGGGAGGCGTTGGGTGGCGCGTCGTTGAAGGGCGTGAAGCTGGGGGTGGTGAAGGAGTTCCAGTTGGGCGGGATGGATCCGGAGGTGGACGCGGCGTTCCGGGCGGCGGTGCGGCATCTGGAGGGGCTGGGGGCGGCGGTGCGGGAGGTGAGCCTGCCGCACAGCGAGCATGCCGCAGCCACGTACTACATCATCGCTCCGGCCGAGGCCTCGGCGAACCTTGCGCGTTTCGACGGGGTGCGGTACGGGCGGCGGATGGAAGGCGTGGACGCGTTCGAGCTGAACAGCAAGACGCGCGGGGCGGGCTTCGGGCCGGAGGTGAAGCGCCGGGTGATCCTCGGGACGTATGTCCTGAGCAGCGGCTACTACGACGCGTACTACCTGAGGGCGCAGAAGGTCCGGGCGTTGATCCGCGGCGACTTCGAGCGGGCGTTCGGCGAGGTGGACGCCATCGTGACGCCGACGACGCCGACCCCGGCGTTCAAGGTGGGGGAGAAGGCGTCGGACCCGTTGCAGATGTACCTGAGCGATATTTTCACGATCTCGTGCAACCTCGCGGGGAACTGCGGGATGAGCGTGCCATGCGGGTTCACGCGCTCGCCGCGTTTGCCGGTCGGGATGCAGTTGCTGGGGCGGCCGCTGGGGGAGGCGGAGTTGTTCCGGATCGCGCATGCCTACGAGCAGACGACGGCTTGGCATCGCGAGGTGGCGCCGTTGGGCTGACGGCGTGCGGCGGCGGGGCGAGCCGCCTTTTGGAAGGCACCGGGTTGGGTGCGGGGTTTGCGGCTGGTGGAGGCGGGCGAGGCGGGCGAGGCGGGGCTTGCCATCCCGGGAGGATGGGCGTTCAACCTTGCATGGGTTGGCGAGGGTGCCGGACATGATGGGGTGAACGCCGGCGAAGATTATCCTAACAAACACGGG
Organism: uncultured Verrucomicrobiota bacterium; assembly: GCA_903925515.1. Lineage (GTDB taxonomy): Bacteria > Verrucomicrobiota > Verrucomicrobiia > Limisphaerales > UBA9464 > UBA6176. The sequence goes on along the minus strand of CAIYFP010000149.1, from coordinate 2,588 downwards.
CCTTGCACGTCATCGGGACGTGGAGGTGTGGAGATGAAGGGCTTCGGGGATTCTATGGAAACGCGAGGGATGGGTGGGTGGGCGGGCTGGTTGATGGCGGCGTGGCTTGGCGCGACTGCGCTGGCGCGTCCCGGCAACGAGCCGGGCTTCGTGGAGACGTTTGTCCTTTCGGAGAACCGGGAGGCGGCGTTGGCGCGGCTCGTGCCGGGGACGGAGGAGCACTATTACTTCCATGCGTTGCACTGGCAGAACACGGGGGCGACGCAGCGGTTGGCGGAGGTGCTGGAGGCATGGGGGAAGCGTTTCCCGGAGTCTGGATTGAGGCGGGAGATTTTGAACCGCGAGGCGTTGATGACGTTCGGGAAGGAGCCGCAACGGACGCTGGCGTACCTGCGGGAGCAGTTGGGGCCGCGGCTGGACCACGTGCAGGTGTTGCCGGATCGGCCGCCGGAGCTGCCCACGGCGCTGGAAGCCGCGAAGGTCGCGCGGGAGGTGTACATGGCGCGGGTGCTGGCCTCGGAGGACCTTGCCGGGGCGTCGGAGGAGGTCCTTGAGGACATGGTTCGGGAGAAGCGGGCCTTGCGACCCTCGCAGCGGCGGGCGTTGCTGGGGCGGCTTCGATGGGCGACGGCGCCGGGCATCGTGGAATGGATCGCGGAGGACCTGAAGGCGGAGGGGAGCCGAGGGTATGGGGAGTTCGCGGTGCACCGGATGTTGCTGCCGGGACAACTGGACCGGCTGCGGGAGCTGGTACCGGGGGTGGCGACGCAGCAGGCGTACGTGCAGGAGCGGATCCGGAGGCTGGCGCCTGGGGCGGATGCGGATGGCCAACTGGACCTTGCGGAGCGGGAGGCATGGCTGGGCCGGGTGTGGGACGTGGTGAAGGGGTTGCCGGCGTCGTTCAACAGCCTGAAGGCGCACGTGCTGCATGGGAGGCTCCAGCTCGACCGGTCGCGCGGCGTGTGGGACCGGGCGCGTTTCGTCGAGTACCTCAAGCTGCCGCGCCCGTTCCCGTGGGTGAGCCCGCGGTTGTTGCGGGAGTCGGATGGCGGGCGTCATCCGGTGGACGTCCATGCGGGCTTTGGAGAGCTGGGCATGGGGTTGCCGCCGGTGTCGGTGGAGGAGCCGTTGGTGCGGGAGTTCTTCCTGCATTACGCGGCCGGGGACGAGTCGTGGGAGCCGTGGGTGGAGTGGCTGCGCGACGACTGGGTGAAGGCGGCGTTCGCGGAGGCCAAGATCACGTCGGGGCAGGGAGACCCCGAGAAGTGGGCGTCGATGCTGGAGCCGACGGCGTACCAAGCGTTGCGGGACCGGGTGGACATCGAGTTGGCGGCGACGAACCCGGCGTTTGTCGCGTCGGGCGGGGACGTCGCGGTGAAGGTGCACCTGAAGAACACGGGGCGGTTGCTGGTGCGGGTGCACGAGGTCAACACGTTGGGCTATGCCATGTCGCAGGCGCGCCAGATCAACACGGACCTGCCGGTGGACGGGTTGGTGGCCAACATCGAGCAATCGCACGAGGGCGAGGCGTCGCCGTTCCGGCGGGTGGAGCGGACATTTGGGTTTCCGGAGCTGAAGGGGCGGCGTGGCGCATGGCTTGTGGAGTTCATCGGGGGCGGGCGTTCGTCCCGCGCCTTGATCCGGTCCGGGCAGTACACGGTCGTGCAGCAGCAGGGCGTGGCGGGGGTCGAGTTGCAGGTGCTGGACGAGTCCCGTCGGCCCGTGACGAACGCGGTGGCATGGCTGGACGGGAGGCGGATCGGGCCGGACAGGGCGACGGGGCGCATCCCGGTGCCGTTCACGGCGACGCCGGGGCGGAGGCCGGTGGTGATTGCGGACGCGTCGGGCGAGTTTGCAAGCCTGACGAGCTTCGAGCATGCCGGGGAGAGGTATGAGCTGGACGCGCGGTTTCACGTGGAGCGTGAGCAGTTGCTGGCGGGGCGCGAGGCGACGGTGGTGGTGCGTCCGGTGCTGCGGTTGAACGGGGAGCCGGTGGCATCCGGGTTGATGGAGGAGGCGACGTTGCGGATTCAAACGACGACGCACGACGGCATCACGGCGACGCTGGAGCGGCCGATGGGGGCGCTGGCCTCGTCGGGCGTGAACACGCAGTCGTTCCGGGTGCCGGATCGCCTTGCGAGGTTGACGGTGACCTTGTCGGGAAAGGTGGCCCACCTGACGGCGGGCGGGGAGAAGCGGGAGATCGCCGCGAGCCGGGACTGGGCGGTGAACACGACGGACCGGACGCCGACGGTGCATGCGGCGCACTACGTGCGGCATGCGGGCGGATGGGCGTTGGAGATGCTGGGGCGGAACGGGGAGCCCATGCCGGACCACGTCGCGGACTTGCGGGTGAAGAGGCGAGGGTTTGAGACGCCGGAGTCTTTCCGGGTGCGAACGGACGCGGAGGGACGGGTGGCGTTGGGCGACATGGCGGGCGTGGAGTCGTTGGTGGCGCAACCGGAGGGCGGCGCGCCCGCGGCGGAATGGACGGCGGACGAGCCGCGGCGGAACGGGGTCGCCCGCATGGCACCTGATCGCGGGGCAGGCGCTGGAGCTGCCATGGGAGGGTGACCTTGCGGAGGGGG